>JANOMH010000643.1:0-2881 GCA_031420215.1 Rhodobacterales bacterium
AGAGTCCTATGGGCCCAGTAGTATTGTCATTACAGATGGGGTGAACCGAGCGGTTTATACGGGCGCATTTACATACGATGCATCTGGAAGTGTTTTTGGCCAGCTTTCTTCTTATTCTAAGTATCTGTATGGGAGTATCGAATACACTGTAAGCGGAATGACGGTTAACGCTTTTGATGCGTTCATACTAATTCAATCTGGCAATGCAGTAGCCGTCGCAAATCTGGTATTTGCAGGCAATGATTCGCTATCTGGATCAGGGTTCAATGACGTATTGCGAAGTTTTTCCGGTAATGACACTGTCAGTGGCAACAATGGGAACGACTCGCTGTTCGGGGAGAGTGGGAACGATTTTGTCTATGGTGGTGCGGGCAATGACTGGCTGTACGGAGATGCGGGGAATGACAGTTTATTTGGCGGCATTGGTAATGACGTCCTGAATGGGGGCGCAGCCAGTGACCAGATGACCGGAGGAACGGGCAATGACACTTACGTCGTAGATAACCTTAGCGACATTATTGTTGAGGCAACCGGCGGCGGAACGGCGGATCGGGTGATTTCGGTCGGCAGCTTCGCATTGGCCGCCGATGACAATATTGAGCTGTTACAGACCAGCAACGCGACTGGAATCACGGCGCTCAATCTGCGGGGCAATTGGGTGGCGCAGACCTTGATCGGCAATGCGGGGGCCAATCGGCTGGATGGTTTGGGCGGGTCAGATACGATCGTGGGCGGGGCAGGTGGGGATGTGTTCGTGTTCAGTGCGGCGCTGGGGTTGGCGAATATCGACAGGCTGACCGATTACAGCGTTGCCGCCGACCGGATCGAGATCGATAATGTGGCATTTATCGGATTGGTAAATGGCGCGCTGGCCGCCTCGGCCTTTACCGCCAATCTGACCGGAGTGGCGACCGATACGCTGGACCGGATCATCTATGAAACCGATACCGGGTTTTTGTGGTTTGACCGTGACGGCAGCGGGGCCGCTTTTGGTCGGGTGCAATTTGCTGATCTGGCGGGTGGCCTTGCGATGACGGCGGGGGAGTTTATGGTGATCTGATCATTGCCCCGTGGTGGGCGGAACCTCATCCGCCCAAACCTTGAACCTGTTCAGCGTATGCGCCCCAAAGGAATGGATCAGCGGCACGTCGGCAGCGTCGCGTCCATAGGCCACCACGATCCGGCCAATACGACGGATGTTGTTGCGCGGATCGAACGTATGCCAGCGACCATCCAGAAACACCTCGATCCAGGCGCAAAAGTCGTTGGGGCCAGTGATCGGCACACCGATATCGGCAATATAGCCATTCACATAACGGGTGGGCAGGTTCATGCAGCGGCACAGCGCCACGGCCAGATGGGCGAAATCCCGGCAAACACCGACGCCTTCGATCCAGGCATCATGGGCGGTGCGGGTGGCGCGGGCTTGCATATAGTCAAACCGGATATGGCCATGCACATAGTCGCAAATCGCCTGCACCCGGCCCCAACCGGGCGGCGTTTGGCCGAACATGTCCCACGCGATCTGGCTCAACTTATCCGTCTCGCAATAACGGCTGCCGAGCAGATAACTCAGGCAATCATCGGGCAGGTCTGCGATCGGCGTTTCGCGGGCAAACGGGGCAAGCGGATCGGGGTTGGGGCTGCTGTAGATCGTGCTGTCGCTGCGCAGCGAAAACGGCCCGGCGGGGGCGACAAAACGGCGGCAGGTATTGCCGAACAGGTCGCGGTAAGATGTCGTCGGCACCTCTGGCGTGGTTACAATGCCAACCTGCTGGCGCAGATCATCGTGCCGTTCATCACGCGGCGACATCATGCAGATCATCGGTGTGTCCTGGGCGCAGGTGACGGTGATGTCATAGCCAAAGCGGATCAGCATGCGGTGTCCAATCATCAGGGATACAAAAAAACCCCCGGACCATGAGTCGCGGGGGTTCCTTTGCCTTACGTCTGGCGGCAGATGGGGTTTAGACCATCCCCTCGCGCTGGAGTTTCTTCCGGGCGAGTTTGCGCTGACGGCGGATGGCCTCGGCCTTCTCGCGCGCTTTTTTGACGGAGGGTTTCTCGAAATGTTGCTTGAGCTTCATTTCACGAAACACACCTTCGCGCTGCAGCTTTTTCTTCAGAGCCCGAAGGGCCTGATCGACGTTGTTATCACGAACACTGACCTGCATGTGGTTTTCACCACCTCTCTAAGTTGGATTTGCGGGATTTCGCAGGATGTGGCCGTATAGCAAAGCCTCCCTATGTTGTCTAGGGTAACCGCCAAAGGAGTCGCCACCATGCTGCATGCCCCATTGGACCCAGTGAAAGCCCAGCTTTTGGCCGCGATCCTGCCGCATGTCGCCTTTGAAGGCTGGTCGCAGCCCGCCTTTGCCGCCGCTGTGGCCGACGTCGGGCTAAACCCCGACAGCGCCCGTGCCTTGTGCCCGCGTGGGGCGGCCGATCTGGCGATTGCATTTCATCAGGATGGCGACCGGGCGATGCGTCTGGCCGTCAAATCCGCCGATCTGAGCCTGATGCGCTTTAGTGAAAAGGTGGCTTTTGCGGTGCGCGCCCGGATAGCCGCAATTACAGATAAAGAGGCTGTGCGCCGGGGTGCGGCGCTGTTTGCCTTGCCGCATATGGCCGCCGATGGGGCGCGGCTGATCTGGGGCACAGCGGATGCGATCTGGGATGTGTTGGGCGACACCTCGGACGATTTCAACTGGTACTCCAAACGGGTGACGCTGTCGGTGGTCTGGACCTCGGTGGTGATGTATTGGCTGGGCGATGATTCATTGGGTGGGCAGGCCACGGATGCGTTTATCGACCGGCGGATAGCCAATGTGATGCAGTTCGAAAAGTTCAAGTCACAGGTCAACGCCAGCCCGCTGTTGAA
>JANOMH010000644.1:0-2992 GCA_031420215.1 Rhodobacterales bacterium
GCACGGATCGGGGTGTTGGGATTCTCGCTGGGCGGTGCTGACGCAATGTTGCTGGCGGCTGCCCATCCCGATACGGTCAAAGCGCTGGCGACATGGTCCTCGGTGGGCGATCTGCATGCTGATTTTCTGGGCATCCTAGGCCAACCCGCCTTTGACAAAGCCGCTGCAGATGGAATCATCGGTCTAGACCTTGGCTGGCGGACTATCGCGCTGAAACAGTCGTTCTTTGACAGTCTGGCCGGGCATGACCTTACAGCAAGTTTAGCCAGCTATCCCGGCGCATATTTGTCAATCACCGGAGAGACGGATTTTGCCGCCGCCTACTCGGCGGGTTTTCTGGCCGCCGCCCCGAATGAGGTGAAGGAAGCTGTCATCGTGCCCGGCGGCGACCACATCTATAATGTCTTTGCCGAGGATCAAAGCATGGCCGAGGGCGTCATCACCAAGACGGCGGAATGGTTCGCGGGCGTGCTTTAACACCAGATGTCGCTTTTTCGTGCCAAGGGGCGGTTTTTGCCGCCTTGGCGCGAAGGGTGTGAGTATCAGCTAGTCCAAAGCCCGAACACAGGATGCGCCCCATGACCGATGTAGCAGACGTGCCAACCGAACGCCGCGCCCGGGGTGGTGGGGGTGCGGCCCGCCGTGCCGAGCGGACCGCTGTTTCGGTGGAAACCGCCAAATTCATTCAGCGCAATATCCCGAATTACGAGGTGCTGACCGAAGAAGCCCTGCAAGTCATCGAATTCAACGCCGAAAAGGTGTTGGCCGAAATCGGGGTGAATTTCGTCGAAAACCCCTATGCACTTGACCTGTGGCGCAAAGCCGGGGCCGAAGTCACCGGCGAACGGGTCCGTATCCCGCGCGGGTTGGCCCGGCAGCTTTGCGCAACCGCCCCGTCGCAATTCACCCAGCACGCCCGCAATCCCGAACGCAATGTCGTCGTGGGCGGCAAGAACCTTGTGCTGGCCCCGGTCTATGGCCCGCCCTTTGTGCGCACCGCCGCAGGGGGCCGCCGCTATGCGACGATCGACGATTTCCAGAAATTCGTGAAACTGGCCTATATGTCGAAATGGCTGCACCATTCCGGCGGGACAGTCTGTGAACCGACCGATGTGCCGGTGAACAAGCGGCATCTGGATATGCTGCTGGCCCACATGACGCTAAGCGACAAGCCGTTCATGGGGTCGGTCACCGAACCGTCGCGGGCGCAGGATTCGGTGGATATGTGCGGCGTGCTGTTCGGCCATGATTTCGTGCAGAACAATACGGTGATGACCAGCCTGATCAACATCAACAGCCCGCTGACATTCGACGGCATCATGATGGGTGCGCTGGAAGTTTACGCCCGCAATAATCAGGCCTGCATCATCAGCCCGTTCATCGTCGGCGGGGCGATGGCCCCGGTTTCGGTGGCCGGAACCCTGCCTCAGGTGCTGGCCGAGGTGATGGCAGGGGTGGCCTATAGCCAGTTGATCCGCGCCGGGGCCCCGGTGATTTTCGGGGCATTCGTCACCAGCATCGACATGAATTCGGGTGCGCCGACCTTTGGCACCCCCGAAGCCAGCCATATCACCTATGGCGCGGGGCAGTTGGCGCGGCGGATGGGGCTGCCGTTCCGGTCGGCGGGGGCGTTTTGCGGATCGAAACTGCCCGATGCGCAGGCGGCCTATGAATCCGCCAACAGCCTGAACATGGGGCTGTTGTCGGGCGTGAACTTCATGCTGCATGCTTGCGGTTGGCTGGAAGGTGGGCTTGTCGCGTCGTTCGAGAAATTCGTCATGGATGCCGATCAACTGGGCATTCTGCACCATTTTGCCCGCGGCGTGGATATGTCCGAAACCGGACAAGCCATGGGGGCGATTGCCGAAGTTGGACCCGGCGGGCATTACCTCGGCTGCGCCCATACCCAGGCCAATTTCAAAGAGGCGTTCTGGCGCACCGATCTGCTGGATTACAAACCGTTCGAGACCTGGGACGAAGAGGGTGCCCGCGATACCCAGGCGCTGGCTGCGATCCGGGTCCAGCGACAGTTGGACACTTATGTCAAACCAGCGCTGGACCCCGGTATCGAAGAGGCACTGCTGGATTATGTCGCCCGGAAAAAGGCGTCGATGCCAGACAGCTTCATGTAGGCACACGCTGCGGGACATTGCCGGCAATATCGTTAAGCGCTGCGGGTCATTGCCCGCAATATCGTTATGCGCTGCGGGTCATTGCCCGCAGCAGGCGTGCTTCGCCCATCAGGGCAATCAGAACAGCGACATGGCGGGCAATGGAATAATCGGCAAAAGCACCGGTTCTGCGGTCGTTCAGATCAGCCTCCAGATCAATCAGCCGGACAATTGCTTCGCCGGTACGGGGCAAATGACCAGCCCCAAGCAATCGGGTCAAATGCGTGCCCCGGTCGTAGTCATCTACGCCAAACCGGGCGGCCCGGACCAAAAGCCGTGGCCGGTTTAGTCCGGCAATCATTCCCAATAAATCCTGCATGGCGGCATCTTTCCCCAAGGTGTGAACGCGATAACGGCAACCTTGCACAACCCAAACGGGTGTTGCGTGATTGTGGCAGATTCAGAACGGACCCTTCACTGTTGTTTATATTTTGGAAACAATCATGGGCTCAGGAATGAACTGTTAATCATTGAGTAACCAATGCAACTTTAAGTTGAGATCGGTTGACAATGTTCGGCGGACTTGGGGAAGGCCGCCATAGTAGGGATCGGGTAATGGTGATGACACATTTGACCGATGGCCGGGGCGGCGCTTTGCCTGCCTGGGTGCCAGAGGCTGCGCGAAACTATCTGGTTCATACCGAGACGGGTCTGCCCATTCGCGCCTTGGCACGCGCATCCCATGTGCATGCCTCGACCATTATGCGGCAGGTGCGGCGGTTTGAAAATCGCAGGGATGACCCGCTGATTGACGATGTGTTGCGCCAACTCTCGCTATTTTTGCCAAAGGCTTGCGGGGAATTACGAAAGGACGTGTTTGA
>JANOMH010000645.1:0-6271 GCA_031420215.1 Rhodobacterales bacterium
ATGGCTGAAATTGGGGTATCAGAATAGATGAACACTAACAGGTAAGGTGGGTTTCAACCCACCCTCCCTTGCTCAGGCCACTATCGGTTCCAGCGGATCATAGCCCGGCGCATCTGCATCGGCCCAGGCGACGGCAGCCAGGCTGTCCGGCTTGACCCGGAGCAGGGACATTTCGGCCCGACTGACCCAACGCCGATGGGTCACAATGCCTTCGGGGTCGCGCCAGTCCAGATCAAGTTTGGCATGCGCAATCTGACAGCGGAAATAGATGTCGACCTGATGGAAATCCCCCGTCGGGTCGTGAAATTCATTGACCAGACAGGGCAAACCGACGGTGACTCTCAGCCCGGTTTCCTCGTGAACCTCCCGGATCAGATTGTCAGGAAGCGAGGCATGTGCCACGACGCCGCCACCGGGCGCACACCACAGATGGGTGCGTCCTTTCCAGGCATTGACCAGCAAAAGCCTGCTTTCGTGCATGACAATGGCACGAACCGCAATCCGGGGTTGGCGGGCGCTGGACATTGCGCCACTCTGCCGTGGCAGGATGACCTGCGCAAGCAACCTCGCGACGTAAGGTCAATTTTGCCTGACCTTAAATTGTCACATTGGATTGGCTAGATTCGACCCATGAATATCGGAACCCGGATTGCCGCCCTGATCGCGACTGCGCCGCCTGCACAGGCCGACGAAGCCGTCATTCTGTTGCATGGATTGGGCCGCAGCCCACTGTCCTTTGCCATTTTGCAGCAAGTCCTGACCAAAAAAGGCTATTTCGTCGTCAACAACGGCTATGCGTCCGGCAAAGGGACTATACAGCAACTGGCGATAGAAACGCTGCCGCGAGACATCGCGCAGTGTGGCGCCCGGCAGATTCACATTGTCACTCATTCAATGGGCGCGATTTTGGCCCGCTATTGGTTGGCACAGCACAAACCCGCCAATCTGGGCAGGGTGGTGATGCTGGCGCCTCCAAATGGCGGGTCAGAGCTGATTGATATTTTTGGGGGTATTGAACCATTTCAATGGATCAACGGCCCCGCCGGGTCGCAACTTGGCACCAGTCCTGAAAGCCTGCCCAACCAGATCGCTTTTCCGGATTATCCGGTTGGGATCATCGCCGGGGCGGCGACCATCAACCCGATCACCTCTCGACTGATCAAAGCGCCAAATGATGGCAAGGTGTCAGTTGAATCCACGAAACTGGACGGGATGACCGATCATATCGTCCTGCCAGTCAGCCACACTTATATGCAAAACAACGCGACTGTCATGGCGCAGGTTTTGGCGTTTTTGCAAAACGGTCAGTTCGACCACCAGGCCGGGCCCAGAAAAAGGGCCACATTGCGGGCCGCCAAACCCTAGCCGGCGGCCCCCGTCACCCGGTTCACATGGCCCATTTTGCGCCCCGGCTTGGTCTGAACCTTTCCATAGAGATGCAAGGCGGCGTTGGTTTTGGCCAGTCCCGGAACCCGCAACATATCGTCACCAATCAGATTTTCCATCACCACATTCGAATGCCGCGACCCGTCGCCCAGCGGCCAGCCGGCAACCGCCCGGATATGTTGTTCAAACTGGTCGATGGCGCAGCCATTCTGCGTCCAATGCCCGGAATTATGCACCCGAGGTGCTATTTCGTTGACGATCAGCCCCTGCGCTGTGACGAAGAGCTCGACCCCCATGACCCCCACATAGTCCAGCGCGTTCAATATCCTGGCCGCAATCAGCACCGCATCGGTGCGCTGACTGGGGGTCAGTTTGGCGGGCACCGTGGTGGTGCGCAAGATCCCGGCGTCATGCACATTCTCGCCGGGGTCATAACAGGCAATCGACCCATCCGCCCCGCGTGCGCCAATCACCGAAACCTCGTGACTGAAATGCACGAACCCTTCCAGCACAGCCTGCGCCCCGGCCATATCGGCAAAAGCTGCCCCTGCACCGGCCAAAGCCATGATCCGGGCTTGCCCTTTGCCATCATACCCCATTCGCCGGGTTTTCAGGATCGCAGGGGTGCCGATCCGGGCCAAAGCGGCCCCAAGTTCGGCCAAAGTGCCGACCGGCGCAAACGGAGCGACTTGCAACCCCAACCCTTGCAAGAACTGCTTTTCCGCGAGCCTGTCCTGCGATGTGGCCAAAGCCGCGCGACCGGGCCGGATCGGGCGCAATGCTTCAAGCTGGTCCAAGGCCGCAGTTGGGATATTCTCGAATTCATAGGTGATCACATCGACGCTGGCGGCAAATTCAGCCAGAGCGGTATGATCCTCATACCCCGCCGTCGTGCACCGATGCGCCACATCTGCCGCCGGGCAATCTGCCCCCGGTTCATAGATATGGGTGCGCAGGCCCAGCCGCGAAGCGGCCACAGACAGCATCCGGCCCAATTGCCCGCCGCCCAGAATCCCGATTGTGGACCCGGTTACCAATGGTTCAGTCATCGCGCGGGGTTTCCGGGATCGAGGCAGACAAAGCCGCACGCCATGTATCCAGCCGGGCGGCTAACCCCGCGTCCTGCAAAGCCAGGATCGCCGCCGCCATCAGCCCGGCATTGGCTGCCCCGCCAATCGCCATGGTCGCCACCGGATAGCCGCGCGGCATCTGCACGATCGAATAAAGCGAATCAACCCCGCCCAAGGCTTTGGTCTGCACCGGCACCCCGATCACCGGAATGCGGGTCTTGGACGCCATCATGCCCGGCAAATGGGCGGCACCGCCTGCGCCTGCGATGATCACCTGTAGCCCGCGGGCCACAGCCCCGGTGCCATAATCCCACAGCCGGTCAGGGGTGCGGTGGGCAGAAACGATGCGGGTTTCATAGACCACGCCCAATTCGTCCAGCACCACGGCGGCATCGCGCATGGTGGCCCAATCGGACTGACTGCCCATGATAATGCCGACCAATGCCATCGCAGACCCCCTCCAAAGAAAGCGGCACTATACTGGCCGGTGATCGGCATGCAACCGCCGTTCAACCAACAATCACGCGATAATATCGGGTAAAATCCGGTCATTCAGCTGGCTGATCTGGTCTTTCAGCGCCAGTTTCTGCTTTTTCAGCCGCCGCAAAGTCAGCATATCCGCCGAGCCGCGCTCTTGCAAAGCATGGATCGCCTCGTCCAGATCGCGATGCTCACGTGTCAGCACCGCAAGCTTGACGCGCAACACCTCGATATACTCCATCTTGGCCGAGATGTTCATTGCGGTCCCCAGTTCCGTTACTCAGGTTAGATAGTCCTAAACTTGCAATCCGCCTAGCCCTCGCCTCTTGCACCGGGGGACATTGGACCCCATATTTTGTGCAGTGGCTGCCGCAATGGCGGGGCCATACCGGACTGTCGCTTGAGCCAAGGACCTGTCGCATGACGAAACTGACGTTGGGAACCCACCCCTTTCTGCTGGGCTTTGAACAGCTTGAACGGCTGGTTGAACGCACCGTGAAATCCGGCAATGACGGATATCCGCCGTATAACATCGAACAAACCTCGGACCGGTCCTATCGGATCACCCTTGCCGTGGCTGGGTTCAACGAGGATGACCTCTCGATCACGGTCGAGGACAACCAACTGGTGATCCGTGGCCGCCAGAATGAAGACTGCGAGGGCCGGGTATTCCTGCATCGCGGAATTGCTGCCCGGCAGTTTCAACGCAGTTTTGTCTTGGCAGACGGTGTCATTGTAGGCGAGGCTGCAATGGAGAATGGATTGCTTCACATCGACCTGACCCGCGCCTTGCCTGACACGATCGTGCAGACCATCCGTATCAAAAGGAGTGCCAACTGATGATCACGAAATTTGATTTCACCGGGTTTGGCCCCGATCTGGTCTATGTCAAGCCGGTTCTCGTGGCCGATCTGCCCGAGGCACTGCGCGACAAGGCAGGCGATGCCGAGACATTGTTCGCCGTGCATAATACCAAGGGCCAGCAACTGGCTTTGGTCGCTGACCGTGACCTTGCCTATGCTTTGGCCCGCCAGCACGACATGCGCCCGCAAACGCTGCATTAAGGCGGTTTGGGTTTAATGCGACGTATTCCCCCTGATCTCGCCCCGGCGAAGTCCGGGGTCCCGGTGGCTCTCGTCAAAGCATTGAGGCCCCGGCCTTCGCCGGGGCGAGATCGGCCGAGGCGGTGAGCGATTCATATCGAAGGCAAACCGCTTAAGTCGGACCACGCCGATCCAGCATAGCTCCTCGGGACCCGGAACGCCGCGCGCATCAGCGCTCATCTGCCCGAAAGGCCAATCAGCCTTGTGCCCGGACAGGCATTCGGCTTTTACTCGCCAGGGCGGCAATTGAGGATCGCAGATGCGCGTATTGGTGACCGGCGGGGCCGGGTATATCGGCTCTCATACGCTGATCGCTCTTCTGGGGCAGGGGCACGAGGTTTGCGTGGTCGATGACTACACCAATTCCTCGCCCCGCGCGCTGACTTCGGTGCGCCAACTGACCAACGGTCAGGTCGAAGCGCATCCCGCCGATATCCGCGACACTGCCCGGCTGTGCAATATTGCGGTGAACTTCGCCCCTGATGCGGTGGTGCATTTCGCCGGGCTCAAGGCCGTCGGCGACAGCGCCCTGCGTCCGGTGGATTACTACGACATCAATGTCGCGGGGACGCTGTCGCTGCTGCGGGCGATGGAACTGGCGCGCTGCGGGCGGATCATCTTTTCCTCATCCGCCACCGTCTATGGCGAGCCGGTCTATCTGCCCTATGACGAGGCGCATCCGATCAATCCCAGCAGTGTTTATGGCCAGACCAAGCGGATGGCCGAACTTATATTGACTGACTGGGCCTTGGCCCATCCGGGTGCTGCCGTCATGCTCTTGCGCTATTTCAACCCGGTCGGGGCGCATCCATCCGGGCGGCTGGGCGAGGATCCGCGCGGGGTTCCCGGCAACCTCATGCCCTATATGGCGCAGGTGGCGACCGGGCGGCGGGATCATCTGATCATTCATGGCGATGATTATGACACGGTCGATGGCACCGGGGTGCGGGACTATATCCATGTCGTCGATCTGGCCCGCGCCCATGTGGCGGCTCTGGACCGGGCCGGTGTCGCCACCGGGACCGAGGTTTACAATATCGGCACTGGCACCGGATCGTCGGTGCGCGAAATGGTGGCGGCGTTTTCCCGTGCCGTGGGCCGTGAATTGCCCGTTGTTGTCGGGCCAAGGCGGGCAGGGGATATTGCCAAGATGCAGGCCGATTGTGCGCTGGCCGAACGGGTGCTGGGTTGGAAGGCCGAACTGGGCGTCGATGATATGGCCCGCAGCCTGTGGCATTGGCAATCGACCCATCCGATGGGCTATGGCGCGTGATCGGGTATGACGGATTTGACGCGACCGGGCTGGCCGCTTTTGTGGCGGCGGGGGATGTGACACCGGACGAATTGCTGGAGGCGGCCTTGGCCCGCGTGACGGCTGTGAACCCCGCCCTGAATGCGGCGGTGCTGATCCAGGAGGGTGTGGCGCGGGCGGCGATTGCCGCAGGTTTGCCCGAGGGGCCGTTCCGGGGGGTGCCGTTTCTGCTCAAGGATATGGGGGCTGAAGCGGTGGATTTTCCCGCGCACAATGGATCGCGGCTTTGGGCCAATACCCGTTATTCCCGCGATTCCGCTATATTTGAACGGATGAAGGCCACGGGCGTGGTGACCTTTGGCCGCACAACTTCGCCCGAGGGCGGCATTGGCCCCGCGACCCAATCTGCGGTTTATGGTGGGCCGACCCGCAATCCGTGGGACTTGGGCCGCACGCCCGGCGGATCGTCCGGCGGCTCTGGTGCTGCGGTGGCGGCGGGCATTGCGCCGATGGCGCATGGGTCCGATGGCGGCGGGTCGGTGCGGATACCGGCGTCGAACTGCGGGCTCTTTGGGTTCAAAGCGACCCGCGCCCGGTTCCCCGACGGCCCCGATGCGGGCGAGGGCTGGGCGGGCATGGCGATTGACGGGTTCCTCACCCGGTCGGTGCGCGATGCGGCGGCGATGATGGATGCTTGCGCCGGGGCCGATCCGGGGGCGCCCTATGTCGCCCCGGCGATGCCCTTGGGCTATCTGGGGGCGATTGCCAAGCCGCCCAATCGGTTGCGGATCGGGCTGTGCGAGACGACTTTTGCCGGGGCACCGATTGACCCCATCTGTCGGGATGCAGCGCTGGATGCGGCCAAGCTGTTGGAATCTTTGGGTCATACCGTTGCCCCGTTCCGTCCCAAAGCCGACCACGACGGCATGATGCGGGCCTGGACCAGGATTGTGGCTTGCGGCACCGCCCTTGGGATCCGC
>JANOMH010000646.1:0-4127 GCA_031420215.1 Rhodobacterales bacterium
CAAATGGCTGGCCCCGATGGCATCGGCGGCCATGACATATTCGCGGCTTTTGTGGCGCATGAATTCGGCCCGCATCAGCCGGAAGGTCCCGGTCCAACTGGTCAAAGCAAAGACCAGAATGACGGTGTTGATCCCCCGGTCCAGGACGGCGGCGAAGGACAACAGCAGCAGCATGTCGGGGATCGAGGTGAAGACAGAGTAAAACCACATCAGCAGATCATCGACCCAGCGCCCGAAATAGCCGGCAAAGGCCCCCAGAATGGTGCCGATGGTGATCGCGCAGAACGCCCCGACCAGACCGATGAACAGCGACACCGAGGTGCCCTTGAGGATCTTTTGCAGGACATCCCGCCCGCGCTGATCGGCCCCAAGGGGCAGGGTGTCGGCCTTTGCAACCGCCTCGGTCTGATACTGCTGCGCCCCGTCGCCAATCCCCGCCAGCAAGTCTGCCAGCGGATCGTTCGCCGCTGACAGGCCCTGACGGTTGGGATCGGTATTCTCGTTCGTCGCCCGGATCGCCGCGGACGTCACTTCGGCACCTTGGGGTGAAAATTGCTGCAACAGGGTCGGCGGCGCATGGGGTTTTGCAATCTCGTCGCGCCAGTTCGCGCCGATGACACCCGACAGCCCGCCGATGCAGATCAGCACGTAAAGCGCGACGATGCTCAGGCTGATCATCCCCACCCGGTCGCGCCGCAACCGTCGCCAGCCCAAAGCCCACAGCCCGCGCGTCACCTCGGGCAGCGGCGCGGCGACCGGGGTTTGCAAAGCAGCGGTCATTTCAACTGCACCCGGGGATCGAGCAGGTGATAGACGATATCGGCCAGCAGATTGAACACCATGATCGCAATCACGATGTAGATGGTGATCGCCTTGATCATCGGAAAATCGCTGCGTTCAACGGCCAAAAGCACCTCGCGCCCCATGCCCGGAATCCCAAAGAACCGCTCCAGCAGGGTCGCGCCGACGATCATGAAGGGCAGGTACATCATCAGCTGGGTGACAATCGGGATCATCGCGTTGCGCATCACATGGCGGACCATGACGGCGCGTTCCGACAGCCCCTTGGCCCGGGCAGTGCGCACGTAATCGTGGTTCATCTCTTCCAGAAAACAGCTGCGATAGAACCGCACATCCGGGGCAAGTGACACCGCCAGCCCCAAAATCAGCGGCAGCGGCACATAGGTGGTCAGGTTGACCCACAGGCTGTCGCTCCAGCCCAGGACCGGGAACCAGTTCAGTTTGTAGGCCAGAAAATATTGCCCCAGAATGATATAGACCAAAACGCTGACCGACATCATCACGGTCGAGATCATCGTAATCGTCCGGTCCAGCCTGCCGCCCCGGAAATAGGCCACCAGCCCCGCGATGCTGATCGCCAACACCGTTGACACCACAAGCCACGCCGCCATCAGCGTCAGCGACGGACCAATCCGGCGCAGAATAGTCTCTGACACCGGCTGTTGCGTGGTCCAGGAGGTGCCGAAATCAAAGGTCAGCACCTGCCGCACAAAGATCAGGAATTGCGCGGCCAGGCTTTGGTCCAGTCCAAGTTGGGCACGGATACTGGCCAGCGTCTCGTCACTCAGGCTTTTGCCGGCGAGAATATAGGACGGATCGCCGCCAACCCAGTTGAACAGAATGAACAACAGCAGCATGACCCCGAACAATGTCGGGATCATCTGCAATACGCGGCGGATCACATAGGACCACATGGCGACCTTTCAAACCGTCAGGGACGGCTACTCTGCCAGGTCGATGTAACGCCATGCAGTGTTCAGGATCGGGTGCGCTACCAACCCTTTGACATTTGGATGACTGATAGTGCTGCCAACCCGGATATCGCCATAGATCCACGGCTGAAAGCCCACGACAATTTCATTCATCGCATCATACAGGGCCTGGCGCTCTGGCCCATTGGGCAACAGCAGCGATTCCTCGTACATTCGGTTGTAATCGGGGTGATCGAACCCGGCCGAATTGGCGTCGCCGGTATTCGGGCCATAAAGCAGCTGCATGAAGTTATCGCCGTCCGGGTAATCTGCGCCCCATGCCAGCCCCCACATCTGCAAGGTCCCATCGCGGTTTTCCTTGGCCAGTTCGCTCCATTGGCCTTCTTTGAAGGTCAGCGTGATGTGGATGGAATCAAACGCCTGCTGATAAAACTCATTCCATTCGCGATCAATGGCAGTCGTTCCAGTCGCAAGTTCAATGGACAATGGGGTTCCGTCAGGCCGGGTGCGCATCCCATCCGCTCCGATGGCATAGCCTGCGGCATCCAGCAAGGCATTGGCCTGGGCCGGGTCAGTGCCGGTCTGGCCCACGAAATTGGGATTGTTCCCCGCCACCCCTTCGGGCACGAGATATTGCATCGGAACCGACTGACCACGCCGGATCCGGGCGATGATCTCGTTCAGCGGAAAGGCAAGCGCAATGGCGCGGCGCAGGGCGATTTGAGTGGGTTCATACCCGCCTACGACCGGATCGGCCATGTTGAAGAATGTATAGGTGACCTCAAGGGCCTGCTGCCGCTGCAGGGTCATGCCTTGGGCCGCAAATTCATCGGCCAGCCGCACGTCGAGCGGGTCATCGGGGTTGATCACCAGCGCCTCACGCAGGGCCGGTTGCGGAATGCCGGTATAGTCCAACTCTCCGTTCAGAAACGACAGCCAAACCGGCTGTTCTTCCTCGATGACGTGAACGCGAATGTTGCCGATGACGGGAATTTGCTTGCCTGCCATGTCTGCTGCGGCCTGCACCGAGGCGGGATTACTTGGATCGGGCGTGAAATTGAACGCCATCTGCCGGTAATCGGGATTGGCCACCAGTTCGATCACATTACTGGTTTCGCCGGCTGTCAGAAGATAGGGGCCAGTGCCGACCGGATGGGCGTTTGTATTATCTGCATAGCCTTCAATCACTTCGCGGGCGACGGCGCCAAAGGCGTCTGTCGCCAGAACATACATGAAGTTGTAGTTCGTCGCGGTCAGGTTGATTTCCAGCGTGTGTTTGTCAATTGCCCTCAGGCCTTCAACTTCGGTGTCATAGTCCAGCGGCCCGCCATTGGCGGCGGCGACCAATTCTTCCAAACCGACAAACTTGCCGTCGACCAGATAACTCCAGGGTGAATTGATCGTCGGGTCCAGATGCCGTTTTATCGAGTAGACATAGTCTGCTGCGGTCAGTTCGCGCGGCACACCGCCAAAGACCGGATCGGCGGAAAAGAAAATGCCGGGCTGAATGTGGAATGTATAGGTTTTACCGTCATTGGTAATTTCCGGCATCGCCTCGATCGTATTGGGAATGAGGCTGACCGGACGGGCAAGGTAATCATATGTGACCAGCGGATCGAATATGTTGCTATTGATCCCAATGGAATAGGCATCCGACACTTTGGCCGGATCGTACCCGGTAGGAAAAGTGACAAAGGCCACATTCAGTGTCTTGGTCATATCCGCCGCCATTGCCGAAATAGGTGCAATGGCCAGACACAGGGCCGATACGATTTGTCTGATATTTTTCATTGGATGTTCTCCCATTGTTCAATCCGCCATATCCTCGGCAGTCAGGCTTTACACAGGTCAGCGCGTCACAATTCCAAAAACCTTGCCCCAGCACATACAGGCAATCCTGCAGCGAGTCGACGGTGGCCAGCGCGCGACGACAGTTTCAGCCCAGAGCGGTCGCAAGCCACTCGCCCAAACTGTCGACCAGTTCCGCAGCCGTCAGGGGCGGGGTTTGTCTGGGGTCGGTCCCGACGATACCCCACAGTGGAGAGGTCGGGTCGAAACGGTCGACAGCGTCGGGTGCCGCCCCAAGCTGGTCGATATCCACAAGGCCAGGGTCGAGCCCTTGCAACAGCGTCGTCTCGAATAATCCGGCGTGGTCGGGCGGAAAACCGGGGATGTCGGCCTGGTTAACAGACAAGGCGCGCACCTGCGGCTTCTGCTCCATGGCGTTCCAGTCGGCGGCGACACGGTCGATCAAGGCAATCTGTTCGTCGGCGAAATGGCCAGAAAACAGCACCGCTTCGGCCACTTCCAGATCGGACAGGCGGCGCAGGGTAAAGGTCAGCATCGCCTCGATTTCCGTGGCCGTCGGCAACATTACGGTCCACGGAAACAGCC
>JANOMH010000647.1:0-2490 GCA_031420215.1 Rhodobacterales bacterium
CACCATCAGTTGCACCCCGTCCGGCCGCCCGCCCTGATCTGACTGGGCGAGCAGGCGCATGTTGTGCTGGTAGGTGGCGCTCAGCGGGATTGCTCCAGCACCCAGATATGCGGCGGTTGGCCCATGGCGGGCAACATATCGGGAGTCAGGTCCATGCTGGTTTTGCCGACGCGTGTGATGCGGTCAGCAGGCAGACGGTTCAGGAATGTCTCGACCGGTTCGATCTTCAGCACGCCCTTTGGACTGAAATAATGCATCGGGATCACCGCGCGCGGGGCGATTTGCGCGATGGCATCGTCCAGATCATCCAGCGCTATCGTCGCGTGTTCGCCGGTCAGCGCCAGCAGCACATCGACCTGACCTTTCAGCACGTCGATATGCCCCTGCGGGATAGCTGTGCCGATATCGCCCATGTGCAGGAACCGCAGCCCACCCAGGGTGAAATGATACAGCGCATTGGCATCCGGATCGCGGCCATATTCGGACTGGTAGTCAAAGGTCAGGCTTTCGGTGGCGGGAAAGGATTTGACCTTGAGCCCCTTTACCGTCACGCCCTCGGGCGGCAGAACCAGTGTATTGACCACTTCGGGGGTGCCGGTGACATGGCTCGCGTCGCAGTGGAAATCGTCGGTCGCCGAACTCATCAGCACGATATCGGCGGGTTCATTGATCGGATCGAACTTTGATATCGCGGGGGTGAACGGGTCGGTGATGACGGTCAGCCCGTCCCCCTCCAGCCGGAAACTGGCATGGGCGTAAAAGGTGATTTTCATGCTGCTTTCTCGCCCGAGAACAATTCCCATGTGTCCACCAGTGCATCCTGTTTGGCGCTGAATGCCACCAGATGCGGGGTCGCCATATGCGCATCCCAAATGGGGCGGCTTTCCCACAGCTCGTTAAAGATGAACCAGCCGGGGTTTTCGTGACTGCGGTGCATTTCATACAGGATGCAGCCTTTTTCAGCCCGCGTTGGGGCGACCAGCGCGGATAGTTCGGCAAACAGTGCCGCTTCCTGCCCGGGTTTGGCTTTGAGCGAGGCGATGACGGTCAAGGGCATGGGGTTCTCCTGTGAGATCAAGGTTTTGCAAAGGCTCAGGTCGATACCCTGATCCAGATCGGCGACAATGCGGTCGGCGTGGGTAAAATCCTCGTCCGCCGTATAAGCGGATTTAGTGACGATGCAGCGCATGCCCGCAGCCTTGGCAGCACTCAGGCCGATATGACTGTCCTCGATCACCACGCAGGCGGCGGGGTCGAGGCCTAGGGTCGTGGCGGCGAGGGTGTAGATCGCGGGGTCGGGCTTCTTTTTCGCCACGGCGTCGCCCGCGAAAATCGTGATCTTTGCGGCGCGGTCGGGGCCGAGCAGCACCCGCACCACGGCAGCAACGGCGCGTTCGTTCGAGGTGGAACAAACGGCGACCTGCATTCCCGCAGCCAGTGCCGCATCGACCATCCGCGCCACGCCGGGGCGCAGCGGCAGGGCGCCGCCTTCGATGATCTGCATGAACAGGTCGGTCTTGGCGTGGTGCAGTTGCAGGATCAGCGCGTCGCGGTCGCCCACGCCGTCCGGCCAGCCGGCCTCATCAAAATGCCGCCGCATCCGTTCCTTGCCACCGCCGGTGGACAGCAAATCGCCATAGCGGTCCACCGACCAGTCCGTGGTCAACCCCGCCGCCCGAAAGCCTTGGTTGAACGCCACCCGGTGCCCGTCGCGTTCGGTATCGACCAGCACGCCGTCACAGTCGAAAATCAGCGCCTGCATGTCCATGCTCAGGCCGCCTGTGCCGCTGCGGCAGCGCGTCCGGCTGACCCGAACGTGGTGATGCAGGTCATTACATCGGCTTTCATCGCATCGTATTGGGCAACGATGAACGGCAACGGTTCCGCCAGCTTTGGCTTTTCGGTTTTCAGGTTCACGAACCCTTCGATGAACAGCCGCTTGTGCATGGTCGAGATGTTGACCTTGCCACAGCCCAACGCGATGCAGCGGTGAAACTGGTCATCGGTCAGCCCGGTGCCGCCATGCAGCGCAATCGGAATCGGGATGACATCGGTAATGCGTTTCAGCAGGTCATAGGCAATCTTTGGTTCGCCCGCATAAAACCCATGTGCCGTGCCGATGGCGGGGGCAAAGACCGCAAGGTTCGGCATATCCTGAACAAAGGCCACGCATTCGTCGAAATTGGCCAGAATTGACGCATCTTCGGCGACGAACTTGTCATCCTCGACCCCGCCAATGGCCCCGATTTCGGCCTCCAACCCGACGCCCGCCGCCTCGGTCAGGGCATAGACCTGCAAGGATTTCGACAGGTTTTCGGCGAAGGGCAGGGCGGAGCCGTCAAACATCACCGAGGTCCAGCCCGCGTCGATGCAGCGCTTGATCACCTCGATATCGGTGCAATGGTCCAGATGCAGCGCCACGGGCACCGGGGCATCGTCGGCCAGCATCCGCACGAAACCGGCCACGGCCTTGGTGCCCCAGTGTTTCAC
>JANOMH010000648.1:0-3773 GCA_031420215.1 Rhodobacterales bacterium
CTGGCCCTGCTGCGCAAACTGCCGATGCTGGATGCCAGCGTGCGGCGTGGCGAATGGGCGGCCGTAAAAATCTGCAAGCCGATGAAAGCGTTCAAGGAAACGACCTTTGGTTTCTTTGGCATGGGGCAGATCGGCCGCGAGGTTCTGGCGCGGCTGCGGGGGTTCGGGTTTCAGTTCATCGCCTCTGATCCGGGGTTGGACGCCGGGCAGGCGGCAGCTTTGGGCGTGACGTTGGTCGATGCGGACACGCTGCTGCGCACCGCCGACATCATCTCTCTGCACGCGCCCGCCACTGCCGCAACGACAGGCTTTTTCAACGCCGCCCGGTTGGCGCAGATGCAGCCGCATGCGCTGCTGATCAATTCGGCGCGCGGGCAGTTGATTGTCGAGGATGATTTGGCCGCAGCACTGACCGCAGGCACCATTGCAGGGGCTGCACTGGATGTGTTCGGGGCCGAGCCGCTGGTCGGGTCATCGAAACTGCGCGACGCCCCCAACCTGCTGCTGACCCCGCATGCCGCCTGGTATTCGGAATCTGCCATCGGGCGGCTGCAAGGGCTGGTGGCACTTGACATTTCGCGGGCTTTGAACGGGCAAGGCCCGCGCAAACCCGTGCCATAAAGATCCGCGCTGCAAGGGGTCAGGGGGCCTTTGCAGACCGGCGAACGAAGCGGCGCAAACTGCGCCACAAATGAACCCTTGGGAGGAACGACATGAAATATCTTAATACTCTGAGCCTTGGCGCGGCCCTGTTGATGGGCACAGCGACGCTGTCCTCTGCTGAAGGTCATACCCTGACTCTGACGCCGGGCATGGAAACCAACATGGTCTTGCTGCCGAAATTCCTGGGGATTCTGGTATTCGATCAGGCCAATGAGGGCGCACAAGAGGCACATGCCGAATTGGCCAACCCCGGTGAGTTGCTGTTCGTTGGCCCGACGCCGGAAAACTCGGTCGCTGGCCAGATCGAGATCATGACGACTGCGGCCACCCAAGGGCAGGGCGCTGTGATGTTGTCCAACAACGCCGGTGACCAGATCACTCCGTCCGCCGAAGCAGCCCAGGCCGCTGGCGTGAAAGTCGTCACATGGGACAGCCCGATTCCGTCCGGCGCGGGCGAAGATGTGTTCGTCGCACAGGTCGATTTCGGCTCGATCGGTGTGGTCATGGCCGACATGGCCCTGACGATCCTGGGCGCAGATGGCGGCCAGATGGCTGTTCTGTCCGCAACCCCGGATGCGGCAAATCAGAATGCCTGGA
This sequence comes from Rhodobacterales bacterium, assembly GCA_031420215.1. GTDB lineage: Bacteria > Pseudomonadota > Alphaproteobacteria > Rhodobacterales > Rhodobacteraceae > JANOMH01. The sequence goes on from JANOMH010000648.1 coordinate 1,261, forward strand.
TCGAAGCGATGAAAACTGCGCTGACCGATCCGAAATATGCAGGCATCGAACTGGTCGACGTGGTTTACGGCGATGATCAGGCCGAAACCAGCTATAACCGCGCGCTGGCCCTGGTCGACAGCTACCCCGATCTGGGCCTGATCATGTCGCCCACCACGGTTGGCATTCAGGCATCCGCCAAGGCAATGCAGGACGAAGGTCTGTGCGAAACTGTCAAAGTCTCGGGCCTTGGTCTGCCGTCCGAAATGGTGTCTTACACGATGAATGGCTGTGCGCCGGAATTCGCGCTCTGGGACTTCCGCGATCTGGGCTATCTGACCTATTACACCGCCTACGGTCTGGCCACCGGCCAGCTGACCGGCGAAATCGGTGAGGCGTTCACCGCAGGCCGGATGGGCGATTACACGATCGAGGAAGATCCGGGTCGTCCGGGGCAAAAGCGCATCCTGATGGGCGACTTCACCGTTTATAATTCGGAAAACGTCGAGGCTGCATCGCAGTAATCGGTCGTTGCGGTCGGCGGACCAAGTCGCCGACCGCATTTTACCCAAGGATTCCAATGACGAACCCCGTGCTGTCCCTCAAGGCGGTCTCGAAAAGCTTTGGAATGACCAAAGCTTTGGCGGATATGTCGATCACCCTGTTCCCGGGTGAAGTGCATGCCATTGTCGGTGAAAACGGGGCTGGCAAATCAACGATGATCAAGATCATGACCGGGGTGCATCAGCCATCGTCGGGCGCGTTGGAGCTGGCCGGTAAAGCTATCACCTTGTCTGGCACCGGGGCCGCGCGGGTGGCCGGGATTGCCGCAATCTATCAGGAACCCATGGTGTTTCCCGATCTGGATGTAGCCGAGAATATCTTTATTTCCAGCCGCTTGGGCTGGGTGCAGAACAAGGCCGCCCTGCGGGCCGGGGCGCGCGCGTTGATTGACAGAATTGGCATGACGCTGGATGTGGACCGGATTGCCGCAGGTCTGACCCTTGCTGAGCAGCAAGCCGTTGAAATTGCGCGCGCTTTGTCCCAGGACGTGCGGGTGCTGATCATGGACGAACCGACCGCATCCCTGTCAGCGCACGAAGCCGCACAATTGCGCCGGATCGCGCGGACCTTGGCCGAACAGGGCGTGGCGGTGGTCTACATCTCGCATCGGCTGGAAGAAATCTTTGAAGTTGCAGACCGCGTCACTGTCATTCGCGATGGCCAGCATATCAGCACCAGACCGGTGACCGAGGTCACGTCGGACAGCATGATTGCCGATATGGTGGGGCGCGAGGTCGGCAATTATTTCACCAAAGCGCCCAGCCAGACCCGGCCCGAGGTGATGCTGTCGGTCAAAGATCTGGCCTGCGCCGATATCTTTCAAGGGATCAGTTTCGACCTGCATGCTGGCGAGGTTTTATGTATGGCCGGGCTGATCGGGGCGCGGCGGACCGATGTTGCACTGTCGCTGTTCGGGATCAGGCCTGCCACCAGAGGGGCGGTCAGGTTCAAAGCTGAGCCCGTGCAGATCGCCTCGCCCGCACAGGCCATCGGGCTGGGCATGGCCTATGTATCCGAGGACCGGCGCAAATTCGGGCTGGCCATGCCGATGTCGATCAAATCGAACATCACGCTGGCCACGCTGCGTGGCATCCTGTCGCCCGCCGGGATTTTGAACCGCATCAAAGAGCGCGAGATTGCCGAGGCGTTCCGCAAACGCCTGAACATCCGCACCCCGAATGTCGATCTGGCGGTCGAGATGCTATCGGGCGGAAACCAGCAAAAAGTCATGCTCGCCAAATGGTTACAACTCAAACCTGATCTGTTGATTTTCGATGAACCGACGCGCGGGATTGATGTGGGGGCCAAGGCCGAAGTGCATGACCTGATCCGCAGTTTTGTCGCAAATGGCGGGGCGGCCTTGGTCATTTCATCCGACCTGCCCGAGGTTCTGGCATTGGGCGACCGGATTTTGGTCATGCGCGAAGGCCGGCAGATCTGGATTTTGGACCATGCAGGTGCCACCCAGCAATCGGTCATGCGGCTGGCCACAGGGCAGGCAGCTGCATGAACATCGCCCCACAAACCCTTAGGATCATTGCACTCTTTGTCGTTCTGGCGTTGGTCACTGCATTCTTTGCCAGCGTCATCCCAAACTACTTCAACGCTCGCCTGTTCAACCGGATATCCTCCTCGGTCGCCATCATGGCGCTGATCGCCACGGCACAGACGCTGGTGATCCTGACGCGCAACATCGACCTGTCGCTGGGGTCCATCGTTGGGTTCACCGCTTTTGCGACCGGGTCCATCGTGGCCAATCACCCGGCAACGCAGCCGCTGGTGCTGGTTGGATATGCCATGTTGGTGGGTGCCGCGTTTGGTGTGGTCAACGGCGCGCTGGTGTCATATGCGCGGGTGCCGTCGATCATTGTGACGCTGGCGACCATGGCGATATTCCGCAGCTTTCTGGTCGAATATTCCGACGCCAAATCCATCACCGCCGATCAACTGCCCGCCTGGCTGGTGGATTT
>JANOMH010000649.1:0-2595 GCA_031420215.1 Rhodobacterales bacterium
TGGAGGCGCGCTTCGCCACCGGCGGGCACGTCGAGCCCGTCAAGGATACGGAAGGTGCCTTCGACTTTGCCAGAGTCGATATCCATGATTGAATAGTAGATCTGAAACCCGGTCAGCGGGGTGGTGCCCGGATTTGTCACCAGCAGTTCCAGATGGTCGGTCGCGTCGGCCTTGGCCACCGGATCATAGTTGTTTTCCACAATTGCCTCGTTGATCGCAAAGGGGGCGGCAGCGCCGGTCATCGTGATCGGGTTGGGCATGAAGGTCGCGTCGGCATCGGCCAGATCGTTCTGACCGTCGCCATCCGTATCGGCGGCCAGCGGGTCGGTGCCCAGCAGCACCTCGGCAGCGTCAGGCACGCGGTCGCCGTCGGTGTCAACATCCTGGGCAAAGACCGGTGCGATCAGGGTCAGGCCCAGAAGTGAGGCCAGCGCCATGGTCGAGATGTGTTTTTTCAGTGTCATGTCAGTCGTTCCTTTGGTGTCAGGCTTTTGCAAGCCGGTCCGGGTTGATGGGCAGGGCCAGCAACAGGATGCCAAGCCCAAAGGCGGTCAGAAAAATCCAGATCAACTCGCCTGCTTTTTCGATCAGGATGGGGCCGAGCGGTTGGCCGGCATAGGTCGCCTTGATGCCAAGCACGGCAAAGGTGAACCGCTCGAAATGTTTGGTGACAGAGGCTTGTTCGATCCCGTCGCGGATGGTCTCGAACGTCGCATAGCTTTTCATGATCAGGGCCTGATCGGGCTTGGCGATGTTCAATCGTTTGAACACGCCACCGGCGACCTGATTGTCCGGATCCAGCGTATCGCCGATCTGTGGTGCGATCAGCACCAGCGTCAGCCAGACCGCAAAGGCCAATAGCAGGGCATGGGGCGGTTGCTTCATATGCAGGGCCAGAATGAAGCTGAGCAGGAAAAAGCAGGTGGTATAGGCCAGACCCACGCCCCAGATGATAGCGATGCGCAGCAGGTCATCCGGGCCAAGGCCGATACCTGACACAAAGTGCAGGGTAATCGCCAGCACACCCAGAACAAGGGCCAGACCCCCAGCCAACAGGCCGATCCCGGCCAGCGCCTTGCCCGAAATAAACTGCCAGGTCCGCATCGGGCGGGTCATCATCAGCGCCAAAGTCTGACGCCCACGCTCGGCCGAGGCTGACCGATAGCCGATCAGAATGGCAATCGCCGCACCGATGATTTCGATCTGCTCGATCGCGCCGCGCAACAGCCGCAGGGGGTAAAACTCGGGTGCGGCAATCGCGTCGGCACTCTTGCCAAGGGCAAGCAGCGACGCCTTTGCGGCCTCATAGGTGGCCACATCGGTGCGCAGGGCAATTGCGCCTGTCACCAAAGCCGTCAGCGCGGCCAGCCCCAGAAACAGCGTCACGATCAGGATGAAGCGGTCGCGCAGCGCGTCGCGGATATCCTTGGCCGCGATAGTGCGGATCGGGGTGAAGTGCGGGGACAGGTCAGACATTGTAATCTCCTTGCGCCATGTTCAGGGCTGTCAGGGCGCGCCATGTGACGGCGATGGCTGCAATCAGCGCCAGAACCAGAACGGCAACGGGGGGGATGATCGCAGGCGAGGCGATCCCGGCGGGCATGAGATCCAGCAGGTTGGCCGCGCCGAATTTATACGCGTCCGCCAGTGAAACCGAGCCGAGGACCTGCCCCATCGCGCCGAAAAACGCGGTGTCGGGCGGGGCCGCGAGGGCCGCAATCGGGTTGATCGCCGCTGTCGGGTTCAGGTTTCCGGTCCGTTGCGGCAGAATGAAGGTCAGCGTCAGCCAGATCGTCACCGGCACCAGCAGGCCCACGGATTCCGACCGGGCCATCCCGCCCGCCGCCAGGCCGATCAGCCCGAAGATCATCATATACAGCGCCGACAGGCCAAAGAACCCGGCCAGTTGCAGCCACTGGGCAGCCGTGACCGAAATCGCCGGCAAAGCCGCAAAGGTCAGCACACTGACCAGCCCGGCGATGACGCTGAGCCCAAGGATCAACAGCGCCAATGCCCCGATCTTGCCACGGGCATAGGCTGTGGCGTTCAGCGGTCTGGACCCGATCAAGGGCAGCACCCCTGCCTTGCGGTCAAGCGTTATCAAGCGGTTGCCGATCACAATCGCCGCCAAAACACCAATCAGCGACACATAAACCGACATGTTGCGCATCAGTGACAGCGGCGAGATGTCCAGCACCGGGTTGGTCGGCACCGGCTGGCCGGATGCTTGCAAGAACGCCGCCGCATCCAGATAAATCCGGTTGACGGTGGCGGTGGCCTGCCAGCCCAGCCAGGCCGAAATCAGCACCAAGACCACGAACATCGCAGCAAGCAAGGCCACGGTGCGTTCGCGCAGGACAAAGCGGATCGACTGGTTGGCGATCAGGCGCGCCGGAGCAAAGGTGGCGGGGGCCAAAGTGGCGGTCATCCCACCACCGCCAGACGCCCGACCGGGCTTACCGACAGATACAAGGCTTCCAGCGCCGCAGCATCGCCATAGCGGGCAGTGACGGCGTCGATCCGGTCATGAAACACCAGCTTGCCATGGTTCAGCACCCCGATGCTGGTGCAGGTCTTGGCAATTTCCGAAATCAG
>JANOMH010000650.1:0-8855 GCA_031420215.1 Rhodobacterales bacterium
GCGAATGTCGCCATCAACCTGCCCCTCAATCTGGATGTCGCCAGTGGTGCGCAGGTCGCCCTTGATATGCAAATCCGCAGACAGGATTGACGCCGGCGGCTTGGCCTTGGGGGCTGCGGGCCGGTAATCCTGTGGGGTCACCGCCGTTGAAGCGGCTGGTGTCGGGGCAGGGTTGTCGCCAGCCTTAGGGCCTGGCTCGTTGATTTTGCTCTTAGAGAACATCGTTTCCAGCTCTTATATAGATCATTGGGTTGACAGGCTCACCGCCGACACGGACTTCGTAGTGTAGGTGCGGCCCGGAGGAACGTCCAGAATTTCCCATATCACCGATCCGGTCCCCGCGCGAGACCCTTTGGCCGACTTCGACACGAATGGCGTTCAAATGCGCAAAGCGGGTTTCAATGCCGAACTCGTGTTGGATTTTGATCAATCGGCCATAGCCCGATGACCAGCCTGCTTCGGTCACGACACCATCGGCGGTCGCAAAGACCGGGGTGCCAATCGGGGCCGCGAAGTCTGTCCCGGCGTGCAGCCGACCCCAGCGCAAGCCGAATGGGCTGGTGAACCGGAATGAATCCAGCACCGGCATCGCAAAGGGCAGGCGCTCTGCCGCGATTCGGTACATATTGATCCGGTCCATCGAGTTCAGGATATTATTGGCGCGCAGCCCGTCTGCATCCGGTTCTTCACCCATCGACGAAAATTGCAGCGGGGTCAGAGGACCGCCAGTGCCGGAATAGCCGCTGCGCACCTGATCGATGATCGTCTCGGGGTTCAGCCCGGCGGCGCGGAACATGTCGTCGAGTGGTGCGACAGAGACCAGCATCGCCTCTTCCAGCTGGCGGAAAATCGCGTCGTTGCGGTCTTCCATCTGGCGCATCTGTTCTTGCAGGTCCTGCGAGTCCAGAATGGCCGAGGCCGCATCTGCGGCAATCTGATCGCGCTCATCGGCGGTTTCAGCCAGGGCATCGGACAAAATATCCACAGTTCCGGTCATCGTGTCGCCGGTGGGCAGACCGGTCGAACCGCCGGTGCCATCCGCCTGTGCCAGCAGGCTTTCCGCCTGACCGCGCGCGGTTTCGCGTTCGATCATGGTGCGGCGCAATGTGGCCTGCACCACGTCCAGGCCGGTTTCCATTTCGTGCCGCTTATCTTCGGAATTCAGCAATTCGGTCTGCATGATCGAGATTTGGGTCAGCGCCGAACTGAACCGGTTTTGGGCAGCGGCGGCTTCGGTCAGCCGCAGGTCGCGTTCGGTGGACAGCGCAGCAAGGCGGTCCTCATAGACCAGCTTGTCCCGCTCGGCCTGGGCCCGGAAATTCCCGGCCCCTATTGAATCCATAAGCAAAATCGCCGTGGCGATGATGGTCCAGCCGACCAGCAAGGTAATGCCGGTCCAGGCAATCAGCTGGGTTTCAGACCTCAGACGGATGAAGCGGGTTTCGGTATCAGACCGCAAGAACAGCCGTTTTTCGGGAAAATGGCGTTCCAGGGTGGCATGCACCCTTTGCATCAAACGGTTTCTCAATTGTGCAGCCCATCCCGTCCCAGGTAGGCGACAGTCCATCCCCATGGCCGCCGCTCCGGGTTTTGTTACAGAGCCGATCACGAAACCGCAACGATTTTAGGCCGTCCCGATCCGGCGTATGGCCGATCTGACCGAAAACTGGCGGGTTTTCGCCGAAACCCTGCACAATTCCACTGTTAAACCGGGGTGGTTTCGACCAGCGGCCAATAGAAATCGGGCGGCAACCCGGCCTCGGCCCGTTTTTCCTCATTGAATGGCGGCTTGAGGGAGCCATGAAAATACTGCCGCACCAGCCGGTGAAAAGTCTGTGTCGGATCAAGGTCATAGCGCCCACACAGGAAGTTGAACCATTTCGATCCATAGGCCACGTGATGCACTTCTTCGGCATAGATTGTGTTCAGCGCAGCCACGGCTTGCGCATCGCCTGCCTTGGTAAACAGGGCGATCATGCCGGGGGTCACATCCAACCCCCGCGCCTCGAGCACCATCGGCACAACGGCCAGCCGGCCGATCAGATCGGTCGCTGTATCAGTCGCGGCCCGCCACATGCCGGCATGGGCAGCAAGGGCGCCGTAATGGCTGCCTGCCGCCTCAAGACAGTCGCACATCAGATTGAAATGCTTGGATTCTTCGTCTGCGGCCTTAACCCAGTCGTCGTAGTAGCCGAGAGGGAAAGGCAGGTCCGCGAAACGTGCGATAATGTCCCAGTGCAGGTCAACTGCATTCAGTTCGATATGCGCCACGGCATGCAACAGCGCGATCCGGCCTGCGGCTGTGCCGGGGCGACGGCGCGGCACATCGCGGGGGTCGCGCAGTTCAGGCAGCAGTGGTCGGGCCGGCTGGTCGGGGGGTGGGGTGTTGCCAATCGCGATAACCTGTCCGGCCGCCCGTGCCGCCTGCCAGCGGGCGGCATGGCGGCGCGACAGGGCGGTTTTGGCGCGGCCATCGGCGGTGCTCAACACCTCGAACGCCATGTCGGTCAGAGTTTGCATCGGTGGACCCGTAAGGTGGGTTTAAACCCACCTTACCAAAAAAGATCAGACATAACAGGCGCATGGCGGGCTGTAAGGTGGGTTTAAACCCACCTTACCCAGAGTCAAAGCAGACGGGCGGCCTCCAAGACCTCGTCCACATGCCCCTCGACTGTAACCTTGCGCCAGACCCGCGCGATTTTCCCGGTTCCGTCGATCAGGAAAGTGGCCCGTTCGATCCCCATGTAAGTCTTGCCAAAGGTGTTTTTCTCGACCCAGACGCCATAACGTTCGCAGACATCGCCGGCTTCGTCCGACAGCAGTGCGATCCGCAGCCCGTACTTGTCGCGGAATTTGTCATGCAGCTTGACGCTGTCCTTGGAGATACCCAACACGGTCGCGCCTGCCGCTGCGAAATCCGCGACCATCTCGGTAAACCCTTTGGCCTCGATCGTGCAGCCCGGCGTGTCGTCCTTGGGGTAGAAATACACTACGACCGGCTTGCCTGCAAAATCGGTCAGCGATGTGGTGCCGCCACCGTCGCGCGGCAGGCTGATGGCGGGGGCGGTTTGGCCCGGTTCAGGGAGGGGGGCAAGATCGGGCATGGCTGAAGTCCTTTCGGGGGTCAGATGTTTGTGGTTTTGTTTTAGGCTAAAGCCAGCGAAGATAAAGAGCGGTAAGACCAAAGAGCAAAATGATGCACCGCCGGGCAGGACTGAAATGACAGACACCGATGCCCCGCAGGCCGAGATCGCGGGCAACATTGCCATGCCGGTCCGCCGCAAAGGCCGCAAACGCCGGTTTGCCCTGCGCCTGAGCCTGCTGTTGCTGATTGCCCCGCTGGTCTTTGCCCTGATCGGTGGATTCATGATGTTGGGCCAGGAGATCACTGCCCCCAGCTGGATCAAGCACCGGATAGAGGCGCAGGCGGCCGAGGTACTGAACGGCGGCTCACTACGCTTTGGCGAGATCACCGTCACGGTCGGTTCTGACCTGCATCCGCAGGTCCGTCTGATTGATGTGTCACTGCGCGATGCGGCGGGCAGTGAACTGGCCCGGGTGCCGATGGTGCAGGCGACGCTGTCCCCGCGTGGCCTGTTGTTCCGGCGCGAAATTTTGCCGCAGACGGTAACGCTGACTGGCGCGCAGATCGCCCTTGACCGCGCGGCGGACGGGTCATTTGGTGTGGCTTTTGTTGCCAGTGCCGGGCCGGTGCGCCAGGCCCGGACGCTGGCAGAATTGCTGGATCAGTTTGACCTGATATTCGAGCGACCAGCCTTTGCTGCTTTGAACCAGGTCCAGGCGTTGGGAGTGGTAATTAACTACAATGACGCGCGGGCCGGGCGCAGCTGGACCGTGGACGGCGGCACGATCAACCTAGACCTGCGCGATGCGCAGACCCAGGTTGCCGGGGATTTTTCATTGCTGTCGGGTCGCGATTTTGTAACCCGGCTCGCGTTGCGCTACACCAGTCCGCGCGGCAGTCGGGCGGCAGAAATGTCACTGACCGTAATTGACATTTCGGCCCGTGATGTCGCCAGCCAAAGCCCGGTGCTCAGCTGGCTGTCGGTGCTTGATGCCCCATTGTCCGCCGCCTTGCGGCTGGAAACTCTGGCCGATGGCACCTTGGGCCCGTTTACGGCAGCACTCAAGGTCGGCGCTGGTCGGTTGGAACCAGCCCAGGGCGCCCGGCCTATCGGGTTTGACACCGCCCGCGCCTATCTGGATTATGACCCAGCGACGCAGCGGATTTCGTTCAATCAGGTCAGCGTGAACAGTGAGTGGGGGTCGGTCAAAGCCGGGGGGCAGGCGTTTCTGCAAGATATTGTCGGGGGCTTTCCGCAGGTTTTGTTGGGCCAGTTTCAACTGACGGATATCGCGCTGAACCCGCCTGGCCTGTATCCTGCACCTGTTACATTCCCGCAGGCAAACGCGGATTTCCGCCTGCACCTTGATCCCTTTGACCTGCAAGTCGGGCAGTTTAATCTGGCCGATACCAGTGGCGCCACGCTGACCGGGTCGAGCGATATTTCGGCCAATTCCCAAGGCTGGACCGTGGCGATTGACGCCCGGCTGCCGCAGATCGGGTTTATCCGTGCAATGGAATTGTGGCCGGTCAGCATCAAGGATGTAACCCGCCGCTGGTTTGACGAGAATTTCATTTCTGGCGATATTTTCAACAGCGTCATAGGGTTACGCGTCGCCCCTGAGGTGCCTATGCGGATGGCTTTGACCAGTGAATTCCGCGATACCTCGGTCCGGTTCATGCCATTCATGCCGCCGATCACCGCCGGGGCCGGGCATGCGGAACTTGTCGGCGATGCCTTGACCGTGGTCCTGGAGCAGGGGGTTGTGACCGCCCCGCAGGGCGGCAATCTGGATGTGGCGGGGTCGGTGCTGTCGATCCCCAATACCGCGATGAAGGACCCACCGGCCACGGTCCGGCTGGCGATTGACAGCTCGGTCACGGCGGCCTTGTCGATACTGGATCAGCAGCCATTTCATTTTCTGCAGAATGCCGGCCAGCCGGTATCATTGGCCGATGGCCGGGCCCGGGTTGCCGGAACGATCAGCCTGCCGCTGGCGCAGTTTATCCCACCAGAACAGATTGCCTATGTGATTACCGCTGACCTGACCGAGTTGCGCAGTGAAGTGCTGGTGCCCGGCCGGGTGCTGGCCGCAGCTCAGGTGCGGCTGACCGCTGATCCGACCGGAATGTCGATTGCAGGGCCGGTCCGTTTGGGACAGGTCCCTGCCGATGTGGTCTGGCGTCAGGATTTTGGCCCGGACGGAGCCGGACGCAGCCGGGTAGAGGCGGACGTGGAACTGTCGGAGCGGTTCATCGAGGAGTTCAATATCGGACTGCCCCCCGGCACGGTCAGTGGCGCCGGGCGGGGGCAGGTGGTGCTGGATCTGGCCCGCGATGCCCCGCCGGAGTTTACCCTGACCTCGCGGTTGCAGGGGATCGGGTTGCGGCTGGCGGCGCTGAACTGGGTGAAACCTGCGGGCGAGCGGGGATCGTTGGAGGTGGCGGGCAGCTTGGGGCCGGTGCCCCGGATTGACAGAATCGCGGTGGATGCGGCGGGGTTGCAGGCGGCGGGCGCGATCACGCTGGACGCGAATGGTGTTCTGGACCGCGCCCGGTTTGACCGGGTCCAGCTGGGTGGCTGGTTTGATGCGCCGGTTGATCTGGTGGGTCGCGGGCGCGACCGTCCGGCGCAGATTGTGATCAATGGCGGGCAGGTGGATTTGCGCCGGGCGAATTTTGGTGATGCAGGCGGGCAGGGCGGGCCAATGTCCATCGCGCTGGACCGGCTGCAGATATCCGAAGGCATAGCGCTGACCGGGTTTCAGGGCGAGTTTACCGGCGATGGTGGTTTTGGCGGGAGTTTCTCGGCGCTGGTGAACGGCGATGCGGCGGTGCGCGGCACGATTGTGCCGCAGGGCGATCGCTCAGCGGTGCGCATTGTCAGCGATGATGGCGGCGGGGTGATCCGCTCGGCCGGACTGCTGGGCACTGCGCAGGGCGGTGCGATGGACCTGACGCTGCTGCCCGCCGGGGCAGAGGGTAGCTATGACGGAGATCTGACGATTTCCGATCTGCGGGTCAAGGATGCCCCGGCGCTGGCGTCGCTGCTCAACGCGATTTCGGTTATCGGCCTGTTGCAGCAACTGGGCGGGCAGGGCCTGTCGTTCAACGAAGTCCGCGCCAGTTTTCGCATCGATCCCGACCATATTACCGTCACACGGTCGAGTGCGGTTGGCCCCGGTCTTGGCATTTCGGTCGATGGGATTTACACGCAGGCGACGCGGAACATGGATTTTCAGGGGGTCATCTCGCCAATTTATCTGCTCAATGGGGTGGGCTCGATCCTGACCCGGCCCGGCGAAGGGCTGATCGGGTTCAACTTTACCCTGCGCGGCCCGATTGGCGACACACGCGTCGGCGTGAACCCGTTTTCGGTGCTGACGCCGGGGATGTTCCGCGAGATTTTCAGGCGTCCCGCGCCAGTGGTGTCCCCGTGAAATTGAGCGATTTTGATTTTGACCTGCCCGAGCGGTTGATTGCGGTTCGTCCCGCAAAACCACGCTCGTCGGCGCGGTTGCTGCTGGCGCAAGGTGGGTCGATATCTGACCGTCATGTGTTTGATTTGCCGGGGATTTTGCGTCCCGGCGACCGGCTGGTGTTGAATGATACCCGTGTTATTCCCGCCCGCCTATCCGGGGTCCGGCGGCGCGGCGAGACCGAAGCGCGGATAGAAGTGACGTTGCTGGAGCAGACTGACGGGCTGTGGTCGGCACTGGTCAAGCCGTTGCGCAAGCTGCATTTGGGCGAGGACATAGTGTTCTCGCCCGCCCTTTCGGGCCGTCTCGAGGGGCGGCGCGACGGGCAGGGGTTGCTCCGGTTTAATGTGGCGGGGGCAGAGTTTGATGCGGCTTTGGCGCAGGCCGGGGCGATGCCCTTGCCGCCGTACATTGCGGCACTGCGGGCGCCGGATGCGGCCGATATGACCGATTATCAGACATTCTGGGCGGCCAAACCGGGGGCGGTGGCGGCCCCGACAGCGTCGCTGCATTTCGATGCGGCATTGATGGAGGCACTGCTCAAGCGCGGCGTGGACTGTTCTTATGTGACATTGCATGTTGGTGCCGGCACATTTTTGCCGGTCAAGGTCGATGATATCAGCCAGCACAAGATGCATGCCGAATGGGGCGAGGTGACGGAACAGGCGGCGGCCGAGATCAATGCGACCAAAGCGGCAGGGGGCCGGGTGATCCCAGTGGGCACCACGGCGTTACGGCTGATTGAGAGCGCCGCCCGAGCCGGGGGATTGGCCCCCTGGGTGGGGGATACCGATATTTTCATCACGCCGGGGTTTCGGTTCCGCGTTGCCGACGGGCTGATGACGAATTTCCATTTGCCCAAATCGACGCTGATGATGCTGGTGTCGGCCCTGATGGGGATGGATCGGGTCAAGGCGATCTATGCCCATGCGATTGCGCAGGAGTATCGGTTTTTCAGTTATGGCGATGCGTCGTTGTTGTTGCCCTGAAGGGGTGCGGATTCGCGACTTTGGCGTTAACCGTCGCTTATGGATTAGGTGAATAAGCCGGTCTCACTTAAACTAAGCGCAAAACGCGCAAGAGGACCGGCACGATGTTTCAGGTGATCAGCAGTTCCTGGGCCCTGCTTTTGGGGATGTTCATGCTGATGATCGGCAATGGGCTGCAGGGCACGTTGCTGGGCTTGCGGGGCGAGATCGAGGGGTTCAGCACGTTTGAGATATCGGTCGTGATGTCGGCCTATTTCGTCGGGTTTCTGGGGGCATCGCGACTGGCCCCGCTGATGTTGCGCTCTGTCGGACATGTGCGGGTATTTGCGGCGTTCGGGTCGACGATTTCGGCTGTTCTGATCCTGTATCCGGCGCTGACCGAACCCTGGGCCTGGGTTCTGGGCCGGGTGATTATCGGGTTTTGTTTCTGCGGGGTCTATATCACCGCCGAAAGCTGGCTGAACGATGCGGCCAGCAATGAAAACCGCGGCAAGGCGCTGTCACTGTATATGATCGTGCAGATGGCGGGGATCATTCTGGCGCAGTATCTGTTGGTGCTTGGTGACGTGAACGGCTTTATCCTGTTCATCATTTCCTCGGTGCTTGTGTCGATGTCCTTTGCTCCGGTGCTGCTGTCGAACCGCCCGACCCCGGCCTTTGCCGCGACCAAGCCACTGCCGATCCGCCGGTTGATCAAGGCGTCGCCGCTGGCCTGCATGGGGATGTTTTTGTTGGGCTCGGTGTTTGCCGCACAGTTCGGGATGTCGGCGGTGTATGGATCGCGCGCCGGGCTGAGCGTGGGGCAGATCTCGCTGATGGTGTCGCTGACCTATCTGTCCGCATTGGTGCTGCAATATCCGATTGGTTGGGTCTCGGACCGGATGGACCGGCGCAAACTGATATTGGGGTTGGCGCTGTTTGGTGGGCTGAGTTCGCTGATATCCTTTGTCTTTCCTGGCCATCTGTGGCTGATCATGTTCAGTGCTGCTGCTGTGGGGGGCACGTCTAACCCGCTGTATGCGCTGCTGATTGCCTATGCCAATGACTATCTGGACCGGGCGGACATGGCCGCTGCCTCGGGTGGGTTGTTGTTTATCAATGGCCTGGGGGCGATTGCCGGGCCGCTGCTGTTGGGCTGGATCATGGACAATCTGGGCGCGTCCGGGTTTTGGGCGTTTATCGCAGTGCTGATGCTGGGGCTGGCCGGTTATGCCGCCTGGCGGATGACCCGGCGCAAGGCCGTGGACAATCCGGACCGCGCCTCTTATGCGCCGATCGGTGCACAGGCAAGTCCGGTGGCGG
>JANOMH010000651.1:0-2528 GCA_031420215.1 Rhodobacterales bacterium
GGGCGGCTATTGCGGCGATGCAGCGGCATGGGGCGGAGCGGCTGGTGGCGGAGGTCAATCAGGGCGGCGCGATGGTGGAAACCGTGGTCCGCCAGATTGATCCTTTGGTGCCGTTCCGGGCGGTGCATGCGTCCAAGGGCAAAGCGGCGCGGGCGGAGCCTGTGGCGGCGCTGTACGAGCAGGGCCGCGTCAAGCATGTGCGCGGGTTGCAAAAGCTGGAGGAGCAGATGGGGCAGATGACCGTGGGCGGTTTCATGGGCAAGGGGTCGCCTGACCGGGTGGATGCGCTGGTTTGGGCGATACAGGACGCGATGATTGATCCCGCGTTGATGTGGCGCAGGCCGCGGCTGCGGGCTTTGTAAGGTGTTGCGCCCCCCACCGGGCGGTGCGGTGGGGGGGTGTTAGGAAGTTAATGTCAAATTGCCTCAAGTGAACCGGGAAGTGCGGCGGATCGGGGAGATTTGAATGTTTGAGTTTTTGAAGCGGGGCGCGGGTGTGGTGCCAGAGGTGAAGGCGTCGGCAGCGGGTCGGGTTGCGGCCTGGGGGACCAGCGGCAAGGTGGCCTGGTCGTCGCGTGATGTGGTGACGCTGACCAAGGTCGGTTTTTTGGGCAATCCGGTGGGCTTTCGTGCCGTCCGGTTGATTGCCGAGGCGGCGGCGGCGGTGCCTTTGGTGTTGCAGGATTCGGTGCAGCGGTTTGACACGCATCCGGTGCTGGCGCTGCTGGGCCGCCCGAATTTGGCGCAGGGCCGCGCGGAGTTGTTTGAGGCGCTGTTTGGCCAGGTCTTGCTGACGGGTAACGGCTATCTGGAAGCGGTGGGCGGCGAGGGCCTGCCGCTGGAGTTGCATGTGCTCCGGTCCGACCGGATGGCGGTGGTGCCGGGCGTGGATGGCTGGCCGGTGGCCTATGATTATACTGTTGCTGGTAGGAAGCACCGGTTTGCGGTGGGCGAGGGTGTGTCGCCGGTCTGTCATATCAAGAGTTTTCATCCGCAGGATGACCATTACGGGTTTTCGGCGTTGCAGGCGGCGGCTTCGGCGGTGGATGTGCATAATTCGGCATCGCGCTGGTCGAAGGCGTTGCTGGATAATGCAGCGAGGCCTTCGGGGGCGATTGTTTACAAGGGGGCCGATGGCCAGTCGGGGTTGAGCCAGGATCAGTATGATCGGCTGGTGAGTGAGATGGAGAGCCAGCATCAGGGGGCGCGGAATGCCGGGCGGCCGATGCTGCTGGAGGGTGGGCTGGACTGGAAGCCGATGGGGTTTTCGCCTTCGGATATGGAGTTTCAGAAGACCAAGGAGTCGGCGGCGCGGGAGATTGCCGTGGCTTTCGGGGTGCCGCCGATGATTTTGGGGATTCCAGGCGATGCGACGTTTGCGAATTATCAGGAGGCCAATCGGGCGTTTTATCGGCTGACGGTGTTGCCGCTGGTTTCTCGGGTGGCTTCTTCGGTTGCAAACTGGCTGGAGGATTTTACCGGGGAGCATTTGGATTTGCGCCCTGATCTGGATCAGGTACCGGCGTTGTCGGTCGAGCGGGATGCGGTGTGGAAGCGGGTGGGCGAGGCGTCGTTTCTGAGCGATCCTGAGAAGCGCGCATTGTTGGGCTTGCCGGTGCTGGAGGTGGGCGATGGCAGATGACCGCCGCTATGGCAGTTTTGCCTGCGCGCCGGGGATGCGGATTGAGGCGCATGAGCGGTTGTCGGATGTGAAGTTTGCGCAGGTGCAGGTGCAGTTGACCCGGATCGAGATCATGGTCGAGCGGTTGGAAAAGCGGCTGTGGCTGGCAGTCTATGGCGTGGTTGCGGTGGTTTTGGCGCAGGGTGCCACCCAGATTTTTCAAGGGGCGATGTGATGTTGGAACATAAATTTGCGCGGTTGGGTGGTGATATTGTTGTCACCGATGGGACCGAAATATCGGGCTATGCGTCGCTGTTTGGTGCGGTCGATCAGGGTGGCGATGTGGTGCAGAGCGGGGCCTATGCCGTGTCGCTGGCGTCGATTGCCGCCAAGTCGGGGTCGGTGAAAATGCTGTGGCAGCATGACCCGGCGCAGCCGATTGGCGTGTGGGACGAGGTGCGCGAGGACGGGCGGGGCTTGTGGGTCAAGGGCCGGATTTTGACTGAAGTGGCCCGCGGGCGTGAGGCGGTGGCGCTGTTGGCCGCAGGGGCGATTGACGGGTTGTCGATCGGCTACCGCACGGTGAAGGCCCGCAAGGATGACAAGGGCGGGCGGATTTTGGCGGAACTGGAACTGTGGGAGGTGTCGCTGGTGACATTCCCCATGCTTCCCGAGGCGCGGGTGGCGGCCAAGGGCGATGATCCCGAAGGTGCCGATCTGCGCGCGTTGGCGGCGGTTTTCGATGAGGCCCGCTGGGTGTTGGGCCGCAGTTAGCCCGTTTTAGAGAGGATAAAGGATGGCAAGTCCCGAGAGCAAGGCTCGGGCCGGGGAAGATTTGTCCCCGGCTGAGGAGCTGAAAACTGCAGTGCAGGTTTTCATGACCGATTTCAAACATTTCACCACAGACA
>JANOMH010000652.1:0-3796 GCA_031420215.1 Rhodobacterales bacterium
CATCGAATCCTACTATCAGGAAATCGGCCGTTCTGGCCGGGACGGTGCCCCTGCCGAAACCCTGACCCTGTATGGCCCCGACGACATCCGCTACCGCCGCCAACAGATCGACGAAAGCCCCGCCCCCGCCGACCGCCGCCACGCCGACCATGGCCGCCTGAACGCGCTGCTGGGCCTGGCAGAGGCGCTGGATTGTCGGCGCAAGTTTCTGCTCGGGTATTTTGGCGAAACCGCAAGTGCCTGTGGCCATTGCGATATCTGCGACAAGCCTGCCGATGTGTTCGATGGCACCACCGCCGTGCGTATGGCTCTGTCTGCCGCCTTGCGCACCGAGGAATGGTTCGGCGCAGGCCATCTGATCGACATTCTGACTGGCGATTTGACCGCCAAAATCACTGAACGCGGCCATGATAAACTGCCCACTTATGGGGTGGGCAAAGAGTACGACAAACGCCAATGGCAAGCGATTTTCCGGCAAATGATGGGCCATGACCTGATGCGCCCCGATCCCGAGCGCCACGGCGCGCTGCGGATGACCGACAAAGCCCGCCCCTTGCTGCGCGGCGAGGCGACGATCATGCTGCGCCGCGACAGCCTGAAAATCGCCAAGGCGGGCCCAAAAGTCCTGTCGATGGTCAGCGACGATGACGCGCCTTTGCTGTCGGCTTTGAAAGCCAAACGTCGGGCATTGGCCGAGGCGGCGTCAGTGCCTGCCTATATCATTTTCACCGACCGGACCTTGGTTGAAATGGCCGAGTTGAAGCCTGTGACATTGGACCAGATGGCCCGGATCGGCGGGGTCGGGGCCAAGAAGCTGGACAGTTATGGCAAGCTGTTCCTCGATGTGATCCGCTCTGCCGCCGACATCGGCAAGGCGCCGGATATGCACCCCAAACGCGCCAAAATGGCCGGGCGGGATGAGGGCACGCTGTATGACCGGCTGTTGGCGGCGCAGGCCGGACTGACGCGCGGACCGGATGGGGCGGATAAGCTGATGACCTGTTCGGCCACCCAACTGGCCAAGGTGGCGCAGGGCAAACCGCGCGATATCGCGGCCCTGACCCGGATCATCGGCGACAAGCATGCCGAACGGTTCGGCGCTGCGTTTCTGGATGTGATCGCTGGGGATTAGTCCGGTTTCTGGCGCGCCAGCTTTGGCCCGACAATCGGCATGGTCAGCAGCGTGCTGCCAATCGCCATCAACAACAGCGCCGTAAACGTCGCGTTGGTAATCACCGCCTTGTCCAGCAGAATGCTGGCAAAGATGATCATGATCAGCGCCTTGGTCTGTAATAGCCAGCCGATGATGCTGGTTTCCGCCCGGTCCCAGCCCAGCAGATACCCGGCCAACCGCACCCCCAACAACTTGCCCGCGACCGAGGCGAACAACAACAGCGCAGCCGCCCCGAATACCGCGGGCCCACCCATTTCCCATGTGGTCCGCAGCCCGGTCGACAGGAAAAATACCGGCATCAGGGTCAGCAAAAGCACCCGGCGGAAATCATCCAGCCGGTCAAGCCCGAACCAATCGGCATCCAGCACCACCCCCGCCAGAAACGCGCCCACCATGTAATGCAACCCTGCCCAGTCAGCGACAAAACCGCAGGCTACCAGCCAGATCAACCCCACCGCCCAGCGGTCATTTTCGGCCAGGCGCGGCATCAACCGCCGGATCAGTACCGCCGCCAGACCAAAGGCCAGCAAAAACCCGACCTGCCGCCCGACCCGGTCCCAGTCCAGCAGGATCAGCGCCAGCACCGCCCAGATCGCCACATCATCCAGACTGGCATAACGCAAAATCCGCTGGCCCAGGGGCGCGCGCAGGATATTCAACTGGTCCAGCAACAGCACCAATATCGGCAGGGCGGTCACAGCGCAGGCCATCCCTATGCCCAAGACCACCTGCGTCGGGCTGGCCCCTTGCCCCACCCACCCGCTGGTGCGGATCAACAGCAGCGCCGCGACACATCCGAAAACCAATGGCACCAACAGCGCCAACCCGGCGGTAATGCCGGTATCCGCCCGCTTGTCCCATGCATGTTTCAGGTCAAGCTCCAGCCCCGCAGACCACACAAACAACATCACCCCCCACCAGGCCACACCGCTCAAGGCAGCGATCACCGGAGCTGTAAAAACATGATCGTAATAGCCCGGAAATACCGCGCCCAGCGCCCCCGGCCCCAACAGAACCCCACCGACGATCTGCACCACCACCAGCGGCAGGGCGACAGGTGCGCCCAAAACCCGCCACAGCGCAAAGGGCAGGGTCAGAATGATCAGCATGGCGATCAGGAACAGTTCGGACGTGGTCATCAGGGGGTCACCGCCATGGATTCTGACGCTTTTAACTGACATGGGCGGGGTCAGTCCACAGCCCAGGCGAGGTCGCCCGCAAGGCGGAC
The DNA here is from genome assembly GCA_031420215.1 of Rhodobacterales bacterium. Taxonomy (GTDB): domain Bacteria; phylum Pseudomonadota; class Alphaproteobacteria; order Rhodobacterales; family Rhodobacteraceae; genus JANOMH01. The sequence goes on from JANOMH010000652.1 coordinate 2,403, forward strand.
GAGCGGCCGGGTTTGATAATCCCCGCCCCTTGCTTTAGACCCACAGCCAAGCCAAAGGATCCCGCATGCTCACCGTCATTTCGCCCGCCAAATCGCTCGACCTGACCCCGGTTGAATTGCCCGCAACCGACCCTGCGTTTGGGGCCGATGCGTCCCGGCTTGCCGCGACGGCGCGCGGATTGTCGGTGCGCGATTTGCGCGGGCTGATGGATATTTCGGACGATCTGGCGCGGCTGAACCGGGATCGGTTCAAAGCCTTTGCCGCCAATCCGACCCCGGCACAGACCAAGCCGGCAGTCTTGGCCTTTGCAGGCGATACGTATATCGGGTTTGATGCCAAATCCCTGTCCACCGATGATCTGCTTTATGCCCAGGACCACCTGCGCATTCTGTCCGGACTTTACGGCCTGCTGCGCCCGCTGGACGCAATCCAACCCTACCGGCTGGAAATGGGCAGCCGGTTGAAAACCCGGCGTGGGGCGAATTTGTACGAGTATTGGGGCGATACGGTTGCCAAGGCGCTGCACAGGCAGGCACTGGCGCTGGGGACCGACACACTTATCAATTGCGCCAGTCAGGAATATTTCCACGCCGCTGATCGCAAGGCCCTGAAACTGCGGGTGATTACCCCGGTTTTTCTTGAGGACAAGAACGGCACAACCAGCATTGTCAGCTTTTTCGCCAAACGGGCGCGGGGGGCAATGGCGCGGTTTATCACCCTGAACCAGATCAAGGATCCCGCCCAGGTCAAGGCGTTCGGCACTGGCGGCTATACTTTTGCGCCAGAGTTAACCGCAGGCGATCACTGGGCCTTTGTCCGGCCTGCACAAACTGTCTGAATACGGTCACGCAAAAGTCAGGAAAACCCGACCTTTCTGCACAAACCAACGCCTTGCCAGACCGGCCCGCGCCATGCGACTTTGACCCCATATTTTAGTCCTTGGGAGGCTTGTTATGCTGCGTGCGCTGTTCTTGACACTTGGCCTGTGCCTGCTTGCGACCACTTCGACAGCTGACCAATATGTCCCCGACCGTCACGTCGCGATTTCGCGCAATGTGGATTTTGCGGGCGGCGATCTGCGCAGTATCTTTGACACCACGCTCGACGCCTGTCAGGCCGCCTGTCTGAACGATACCCAATGCGTTGCGTTCACCTTTAACCAGCGGTCAAACTCCTGCTTTCCCAAGGGCAGCATTGACGCGGTCGCCGATTATCGCGGCGCGATTTCGGGTCGGGTGATCACAACCGATCCCGCCGTGCTGGCCATCGCCGATGCCCGCGCTGCCGACCTGAGCTTTTTGGTGCCGGAAGAGTTGAAGGCCGCTTATGACCTGGCCGACAGGGTTGGGCAGCGGTTCAGCAGCAATGACCTGACGGTTGACCAGTTGCGCGC
>JANOMH010000653.1:0-2756 GCA_031420215.1 Rhodobacterales bacterium
CTTGGTCCCCAAGCCATGCCCCTCACTCGCCGCCTTTTTCGCCTTGGCGTCGCGCATCTGCTGAACCGACCGCACATCCAGCCGGGCCGCCCCGGCCCAGTCGCGGGTTTTGACCTTGGGGGTTTTCAGCCGCTCGATGGCAGCCGGAATGGCATGCGCATATTGCGGCAGCCATTGCGCCTGTGCCACCAGCATCTCGTCGACCATCTGCCAGACCTCCTCGGGGATGCAGATCGCCCCGACCAGCGGGTCGTGCAAGACCGCCTGTTTCAGCAGATCGACATCGCCGGTCATCGCGGCGCGGACGCTCATCCGCTGCACGTTGACCGATGCCGAACAGGTCGCCGCACAGGCATCGGGCAGGGTGACCCCCTCGACCATGTTGATCCCGAAACGGTCCACGAAACCGGGGCTCTCGATGATGCAATCCTCGGGCAAGTTCCTGATGATCCCGCCGTTGCGCATGTTGAAATGGCCACGATAGACCCGGCCGGTTTCCAGCCCTTCCAGAATCCAGCTCGCGTGTTCATCGGTGCGTTGATAGTCGGCCAGCTTGCTGCCCGCTTCTTCCAGAAAAATCGGGAAATCCTGTTCGAACCAGTTCCGGTTTTCGGTGGAATAGCGCAGATAGCCGCCGGTTTCGCCATGAATCCATTCGTCGGTGCTGATCCAGTCCATGATCTGATCGGGGCGCTTGCGATACCAGGGCAGGTATTCCGACAAGTGCCCGTTGCTTTCGGTCGAATAGAAGCCAAAGCGTTTCAGCACATCAATCCGGACCTTTTCCTGACGCGAGAATGTCGGGTGGCTTTCAAAAGCCGAAATCAATTCATCACGTGAAATCTTGCGCCCGTTGTGCCGGATATCAAGATACCATGTCTGGTGGTTGATCCCGGAACAGACAATATCAACCTCTGCCATCGGCAGTTTCAGCGCATTGGCAATCTGCCGGTGGCCGTTCTGCACGCCGTGGCACAGACCTACGGTGCGGACCCCGCCATATTCGATGCAGGCCCAGGTCATCATCACCATCGGATTGGCGTAGTTCAGCAGCAAGGCGTTCGGCTCTGCCACGTCCTTGATATCACGACAAAAATCCATGATCGCGGGAATCCCGCGCTGGCCATACAGAATGCCACCGGCGCAGATCGTATCGCCCACGCATTGATCGACGCCGTATTTCAGCGGGATGCGGATATCGTCAGCAAAGGCCTCTAGCCCCCCAATCCGCACACAATTCATGATATAGCGCGCCCCGGTCAGCGCCTCGCGCCGGTCGGTCGTGGCGGTGACGCGGGTTTTCAGGCCGTTCGCCGAAACCACGCGCCGGATGATTTGCGCAATCATATCAAGGTTATGGGCGTTGATATCGGTCAGCGCGATTTCGATATCCTCGAACTCCGGCACCTTCAGGATGTCCTGACACAGTTTTTTGGTAAACCCGACGCTGCCCGCGCCGATGATACAGATTTTGAAGGTCATGCAGCTATCTCCTCTTGCAGTGATGTCAGAAACGCCCGGTGCGGGGCGCATTGTGCGGCGGCGCGGGCATATTCGGCGACCAGACCGGCATGGGTCGCGCGGGCCTTGGCGCTGGCCCCGGGCACAGCCGCCATCGCCACGCGGGCCATATCGCGGTTTAATAGCCCAAGCCCATCCAAAACAGGCGTGTAAAGCTGCTGCTGTACATGCGCCAAGCCCATGGGAAAGGCCGAAAAATCCTCGGGCCCCGGCATTTTGCGCGACCACAGCGCGAGCCGGTCCGTGATCACAGCGGGATGGGTTTCCGCCACATCCTGCCAGAATGCACTGTCGCGCCGCTCCGAGACATAATGCAGCCGGATAAAGTCCCTGAAATCATCGACTTGCCGCCCCACTGCGGCATTATACCGGGCCGCGCCGTCAGCTGCGGTCAGCCATTCTGACAGCAACATCAGCTGCACAATCGTGCCATGGATCGACGTCGCCTCAAGCGGCTCAAGGAACGACGATGACAGCCCCAACGCCACGCAATTGCCAATCCACACGTTCTTTTGCCGCCCCGCCTCAATGCGGATGTCATTGCGGGGGTGAATTGCATAGCCCAACACAGACTCAATCTCGGCCTTGGCCTGATCAGCGGTCGTATGGGCATCGGAATAGACATAGCCCGCGCCATAGCGGCCCTGCGTCGGGATCCACCACATCCAGCCGGACTTTTGCGCCCAGGCGAGGGTGCAGGGGTCGATCTCCTCCCCCTCTTTCAAATCCACCCAGAACGGCATGGCGCGGTTGATCGGCAGCACATCGCTAAAGCTCACCCACTCGGCCCCCAGTTCCTTGATCAGGGCCCGCCGAAACCCGGTACAATCAAGGAAAAAATCCGCCTCGATCCGCTGCCCGGACTCCAGAACCAGCGCGGAAATCCCCGCTGGACCCTTTTCCACCCCCGACACCTGATCGTCGATCACCTTGATTCCCTTGGCCTTTTTCCGCAGCCAGGCCCCGGCCAGCGCCTGATCAAAATGAAACGCATGGTGGAACGGGCCCGCCGGAACGCGCCGCCCGTCGCGCATGGCAAACGGTGCCCGGCGACCGTTCAGCAGATGCTGGAACAGATGCGCCTCGCCCACCGAACGCCCGGCCGCCACGGCATAGGTATCCAAAGGCACGCCGGGCGCCACCTGATGCGGGTCATCAATCGGGCCATCATAGGAATGGCCCAGCCGCCGCCAGTCGCGGTGGCGGATGCCATATTTGATCGTGGCCCCGGTCGC
>JANOMH010000654.1:0-5362 GCA_031420215.1 Rhodobacterales bacterium
GCTCCAGCGTCAGATTGGCGCGGCTGGCGAAATCCTCCATCGCACTGGCCAGACCTTCATCCGTGATCTGCAGCCCCTGACGGTCCAGTTCCTGTGCTTTCAGCCGGTCCTCGATCAGTTGTTCAACTGCCAGTTCGTCCAGATTGCCGGGGGTGCGGAACAGTTCCAGCAGCTTGCGGCGCTGCGCAATCTCGAATCCGGTGATGGCCGCGTCATTCACCGTCAGCACCGGCGAAAACAGGCCCTGAGCCTGCACGGCCCCCGGCAACATCAGGATCAGGGTCAAAAGTAATGCGCGCATGATGCCTCGTGGTTTCACGTTGTGCCGTTAACTCCGGCAGGTTGCTACGGTCCCTGTGGCCGCCCGCCCGGCGGAAAAGCCGTTCAGGTTTACCCTAAGGCCGAAATCCGTTGACGGATCGACAGTCGTGTTTTCGGTGTAACGACGCGAGATCGAAAGGTCCACTGTCACGCATTCATTGCGCCAGCCAATGCCAATTCCCGCCCGGCTGGGTTGATCGGCCACCACGTCATAGCGGCCATCGGCGGAAATCGTCCATTGGTCAGTGAACCTGTAGGCGCCGTCAATCGTCCATTCCGAAATCGGCGTGTCGCGATCCTCGTCGGCATCGGCGGGCAGCCACACATAAGCAGCATTCAGCGTCAGCCGGTCATTGGCCCAGTTCAGCCGCGCATCAGTTTTGGCGAATTCCAGATTGTCATCAAACAATGTGCGCGCGGTCATTGCAAAGCCACCATCCAGATGAATTTGCCCGGCCAACAGCCAGTCGGAATTGATACCGTCCAGCCCCGACGCTGCCGACAGCCCCACTACCGCATTTTCGCGCATGATCCGGCCAAATGTCAGGGTCGATGACCACCCTGCCGGATCTACCTGCGTCCATTTCAGGCCAAAGCTGGCGCGTAGCCCGGTTTCGCGCCCATCCTCGCCCGGAAACCGGGTCAGGGCCAACAGATTGGCCTCGTCAAATTCCACAAGGGTCGAATCCTCGTTCGGCACGTCGCCGCCCGCCGTATCGCTCCAGCCCAGGGCCAGCACCGGCTCGATCACCGTCGTCACGCCTGCCGCCCCGGTGCGCAGCAACGGCCAGCTCAATCTGACCGCCAGCGCCGGGGCGCGGCGTAGCACTGTGTCGGCATAGGCCGGATCGTCGGCAACGCTGTAATAGTCCAGATCAACCCCGCCCTGCACGCCCGCCACAACCCCGCCCGGCAAAATCCAGTCCCGGGTCCAGTCCACCCCAAGGCCATAGCGCGCCACATCCCGGCCCGCATCGCCAGCAGGCATGTCATAGCGCAAAAAGCTTTCGATCCCGCTGGTCAGGGTCAAGGTGCCACCGATCAGCTCAGGTTCAAACCGGCGCTCATAGGATAAAGCCGCCACAAACGGCGGCAGCGTGTCGTTGATTTCATCCTCGCGCAGGCTGTCGTAACTTTTCAGGCTGGCTACAAACACATCATCGGCCCGGACCCGCAGCAGCGACAGCCCGCTTTCCAGCCGGTCCTTGCCGGAATAGCCGTAGTTCAGCAGATAGGCCTCATCGCTGCTGATTTCCGCATTGAAACCAAACGTATATCCCCGGCCCAGGTCAAACTGCCCATCGGCAAAGACATAGAACCGGTCATCGCCGCGCAGGATCGAATCGCGGCTGAACGCGCCTGCGATGTTCAGCGATCCGTTGCTGAACGCCTGCCGATAGCGCGCTTCAAGCGTCCGGGTCCGGGGCGACAGATAGGGCGTCAGGGTCAGGTCGCGGTTGTCGCCGATCGGGATGAAATAGGGCAGTTTGATCCCGAACCCCAACTGGTCCGTGCTGCGGATCTGCGGGATCAGCAGCCCGGTGGCGCGGTGCAAGGTGGGGTCGGGCAGCCGCATCCGGGGCAGCCACAGCACCGGTACACCGCCGATCCGGAATGTCGCATTGTCGAAATACAGCTGCTGTGCCACCTCGTCATGCACCACATTGCTGGCCCTGATTTCCCAAAGCGGCGCCCGGCCATTGCAGACATGGCAGGATGTTGCGGCCACTTGGGACAGCTGGCTATAGCGTCCGTCCACGCGGCTGATCTGGTTCGCGGCCAGTTGCAATTGCTGGTTCAACACCAGCCGGGCTCCGCGCAAAATCCCGTTTTCCAGCCGGGGGTCAAGGCTGGCTGCATCTGCCGTAAAAATCGTGCCATCCGCCAACCGGATCAGGATTGGCCCCTCGATCGTCAGCAGATCGCTTGCCTGGTCATAGGTGATCGATGCCGCGCTCAGGCGAGTGCCGTCATAAAATACCTCGACATGACCTGCGGCCACCAGCCGCTGATCGGTGGTGACAGTGACCTGATCCGCGACCAGAGTGGCCTGCCCCTGGGCCATGGCCCATCCCGGCAAAAGCAATAATACCAACAGCCAAAGCCCCCGCATCAGCCGTCTTCCATATGCAACAGTAGCCCCAGCGACAGCCCGATGGCGGCCAATGGCGGGGCCCATGCGGCCAAAAGCACTGGAATCTGCCCGGTCTCGCCCAGAATCTGCGCAAAGTTGCGCAGGAAATAGGCCCCGAAGCTGAGCAATATCGCCCCCACCACCATGATCCCGGTGCGCCCGCCGCGCTGGTGGCGCAGGGTAAAGCCAGCTGCAATCAACACCATGGCGATCAGAAACACCGGCGAGGCCAGTTCGCCCTGAAAAAACACCTGATGGCGGCGGGCGGTGAACCCGGCGGCCTGCAGCCGGTCAATAAATCCCGGCAATTCCCAGATCGGGATAGACGCCGGTGCGCCGAAACTATCCCTGATCTGGTCGGGGGTCAGGGTGGAGGGGATCGAAAAAACCGGATGGGTCCGGGCATCCGCCTCGGGGTTGGGGCTGCCTGCCAAAGGCCAGACCTTGGCCGCAGTCAGTGACCAGGCCCCGCCGGTCAGCCGGGCGGTCGCCGCCTCGATCCGTTGGGCCGGACTGCCATCGGGGGCAAAGGTGACAAATGTCACGTCATCCAGCACGGTTCCATCCAGATTGGCCTGCCGGGCATGGATCACACTTTGGCCCAGATCATTGCCCTGCCGCAGCCAGATGCCATCCGCCGACAAGGCAAGCACCCGCGATTCGCCGGTCAGTGCCCCGGCGCGGGCCTCGTATTCCCTGGAGGTTGCGGCGACAATCGGGTTGAACAGCCCTACCGCCAGACAGCCGATCACCAGCGCCACCATGACCGGGGCCCACAGCGCACGCAGGGCTGAGCGGCCTGCAGCACGGGTCACCACCATCTCGGATGACCGGGCCAGCGCCAGAAACAGGGCAATCGCGGCAATGATCGTGATCAGCGGCAAAATCTGGTAAATCGCCTGCGGCACATTCAGGAACGTCAGCCCCAGAATCTCGGCCAAGGTGGCATTCAATTTGGCAAACCGGCGCACTTGCTCGATCAGGTCAAGCGACCAGAGCATCGCGAAAAAGATCGCAAACACCCCCAGAAAGCTGAACAAAAATCGCCGGGCGAAATAGCGGTGCAGGATCATGCCCGCACCCGTTGCGGTCTGCGCCGGAACAGATAGGGGCGGCCCGCCCAGAACAACATGAACCAGACCATGGCCAGCCCCACCACGGTGGGCAGATAAATCAATGGCCATAGGGCGGCATTGTCGCGGGTTGTTCCGGCCACCAGCGTCTCGATCATCTTGACAAAGATGATCAGGAACACCGCACCCACCACCTGCCGCCAGACCCCGAACCGGCTGAACCCGCCAATCAGCAGGGTGGAAAACCCCAACAATGCGGCCACTGTGGCCTGCAGGGCCTGCGCAATCCGGTCATGCCCCGCCACGATCAGCGCACCTGCTGTGCTGCCGGTCTCGGCCAGCTCTGCCGCCGATGGAAACAGCAATTCCGCTGTGCGCAGTTCCCTTGGGGTTCGGCGGGTCACATCCGGCACCCGGATCATCGAGCCGATATCATAGGCCAGATCGTCAAACGACGTGGTGACCAATTGGGTGGTCGACATAGTCATGGTCTGGGTCATGCCATCGATCATCACCAGTTGCGGGCCCGCATCGGTGCGCACCAGAAACGCGCGGGTCGCGGTATAGACCACGCTTTGGGCCGGATCGGTGCCATCCGACAAAAAGATATCGCGCAGCTCGCCCTGGGGGGTAATCTCGCGGATATACAGGGTGATTGTGTCGGTGGGGGTCAGAAACTGCCCCTCGCGCAGCAACCTTGCAGTGGCGTTCTGCGCAATCTCGGCCTGCCGGACATTCAGCTGGCGGGCACTGACCGGCACCAGCACATGAACCAGAATCATCATCAGCACAGTGACGATCAGCCCGAAATACAGCGCCGGCCGGGCGAGCCGGAATGCAGAATATCCCGTCGCTTGCACCACGATCAGTTCGGATTCCGCCGTCATCCGGTTGGTGACATACAGGCTGGCCGCAAAGGCCGCCAGCGGCAGCACGATCCGGATGATATTGGGCAATGACAATGCGGTGAATTCCAGAAACACCGTGGCCGACTGACCATCCGCGATCAGCTGATCAAACAGCACCACAGCCCGGTTGATCCAATAAACTAGGATCAGCACGAGCGAGAAGAAGCCAAAGTACACCATGAATTGCGACAGCATATACCTGTCAATCCGTGCCACCCCTGACCCCCTTTGCCCCGCGTCGTATTACCTTAGCTGATGATGCCGGGGGCCAACAGGGGGGGATAACTGCTATCTGGTCAATCCCGGGGTGGGCGGCTAGCTATTGCTCACCCGAACGAAGGGCCCCGCAACAGGAGAGACGCCATGACAGACCCCGTGCAAATACAGTTCAAGGTGACAGCTCTGGACGCGGTGGCCGATGTCAAAGGCCGTATCGCCGTATTCCTCGACCCCGATGGTAAACCCGACCTGGCCGGGCGAAAGATCAACACGCTGACCCGCAAGACGCTGGACCGGATCATTGCCGGACCTGGCTGGACCAAGGCCAAAACCGGGCAATTGCTTGAGGTGGCCTTTCCGGCGGGACTGGCCGCTGACGCCCTTTTGGTGGTCAAACTGCCGCGCAAATGCACGGTGGACGAGGCGCGCAAGGCCGGGGCCGCACTGGCCCGGCACCGGGGAGACGGCGACCTGCTGGTGCTGGCGGGGTCATTGCCGCGCGCCGCCGACATGGCCTTTGGGCTGGTCCTGCGGGCCTATGATTTCACCACCCACAAGACCGCGCCGCAAGACCCCAAGGGCAGTGTGACAGTCATGGTCAGCAATCCCGAAGCCGTGGCTAAACAGGCAGCCCCGATGGCCGCATTGGCCGAAGGCGTGTTTTTCACCCGCGACCTGATCAATGAGCCCGCCAATATCCTGACCAC
>JANOMH010000655.1:0-2679 GCA_031420215.1 Rhodobacterales bacterium
TTGTCACCCTTGTCGCCCTGACTGCCAGCGGTGCCCCAACCCGCCTTCCGGCAGAGTTTCGCCAACGCATCGCCGGGTAACTGCCGAAAAAACATCATTGTGAGCCGTGTTCTGTTGGATTTCCCATGAAGAATGCGCTAAGCCCGGTTCCAAGTGAGCCCCAAGACGGCCACATGGCGAGCAAAGAGCGAAAACAATGGACGCAACTGACTTTACGATGTGGGCGCTGTTCGCCCGCGCGACACTTATCGTTAAATTCGTCATGATCATGCTGATGGTCGTCTCGGTCTGGTGTTGGGCGGTGATCGTGGACAAGTGGTTGCAATACCGCAAAGCCCGGGCCGAGGCCGAGGTTTTCGACCGCGCCTTTTGGTCGGGCGAGCCGCTGGATGGCTTGTTTGATCAGATCGGGACGCAGCCCAAGGGGCAATCCCAAAAGATATTTGTCGCGGGCATGCTGGAATGGCGCCGCTCGCACCGGCAGGATGGCGGGTTGATCGCCGGTGCACAGGCCCGGATTGACCGCTCGATGGACGTGGCCATCGCCAAAGAGTCCGGCGATTTGCAGCGTGGGCTGGCGGTGTTGGCCACCACAGGGTCGACTGCGCCGTTTGTCGGCCTGTTCGGCACGGTCTGGGGCATTATGAACGCCTTTATCGAGATTGCAGAGGCGCAGAATACGTCTCTGGCCGTGGTCGCCCCCGGCATTGCCGAGGCGCTGTTGGCCACCGGATTGGGATTGCTCGCCGCTATTCCAGCCGTCGTTTATTACAACAAGCTGTCGTCGGATGCGGACCGGATTATCGCGGGCTACGAGGCCTTTGCCGATGAATTCGCGACGATCCTGTCGCGCCAGTTGGATAGCTGATCATGGCCGCAGGAGTGATGAAAAAGGATGGCGGCGGGCGTCGTCGCAGGGGCCGCAGAAGCCAACCGATGGCCGAGATTAATATCACGCCGATGGTGGATGTGATGCTGGTGCTGTTGATTATATTCATGGTCGCCGCCCCGCTGATGACCGTCGGCGTACCGGTCGAATTGCCCAAGACCGCTGCCAATGCCCTGCCTTCGGAGGAGGAGGAACCCCTGACGGTGACGATCACCGCCGAGGGCACCCTGAGCATTCAGAATACCGAAGTGGCCCCTGCCGAGTTGATCGCCAAGTTACAGGCGATTGCCGCCGAACGCACCAGCGACCGGATTTTCCTGCGTGCTGATGGCGCGAATGAGTGGAACAAGGTGGCCGAAGTGATGGGCGCGCTGAATGCGGGCGGCTTTTCCAACATCGGTCTGGTCACGGATATCGGGTCGGGTGAGTTTGGTGGGGCCCCGATTCAGACTCCGATCGCGGCCCCTGCTAATGGCACCGTGATCGAAGATACGACGGAATAGGACCCTTGTCGGGTGGATAACGTGGAACGCCGCTTCAGCTTTGGCACATGGTTTTCAGCGATCGCGCATGTGGTCCTGATCGCTTGGCTATTGCTGGGCTGGGGCCTGACATCCGATCCGTTGCCGTTTGAAGTGACCAATGTGTCGGTCGTCTCGGGCGAGGAATATGACCAGTTGGTTGCCGCCACCACGCCGCAGCCGTCGACTGATACCCCTGTTGCCCCGGATGCGCCTGCGACTGATGTAGCCCCCGCGCCGGATACCCCCGTGGTCGAACCGCCCCCCGATCAGGTCACGCCCGAAACCCCGCCCCCGGATACAGCCGAGGCCCCGCCACCGGATGCCCCGCCCCCGGTCGAGCCGCCTGCCGAAGTGACCGAAGTTGCGCCCGATCAGCCCGCCCAACCGTTGGATCAGGCGACCCCGGACCCGACGCTGGACGTGGCCGTCTTGCCGCAGGCCCGCCCGGCAGACCGCGTGGCCCCTGAGGCCGTGCAACCGCCGCCCGAGGATGTGCCCGTGGCCGAAGTGCCGCTGGATGCGGTGGTCCCGGACGAGGCTGCCCCACCCGCCGAGGTGATTGACCCCCCGGTCGAGGCTGCCGCCCCCGAGGAAGCGACCACCGAAATCGTGCCCCCCGACGTGCAGCCGGTGACTGCGCCGGAGGTTGCTCTGCGCCCGCCAGTCCGCCCGAACCGTGTGGCCCCGGCCCCGGAAACTCCGGCGGAAACTCCCGCAGAGGATCCCGTCGTGGCTTCGACTGAGACACCGACCCCCGATGTGCCGGATACAACTGCGGCGGATGATGCGGCGGTGCAGGCGGCACTGGAGGCGGCTTTGGCCGGGACAGCCTCGACAGAACCCGCCGCAGCCCAAGGCCCACCGATGACCGGATCAGAGCGGGATGCGTTCCGGGTGGCGGTCAGTTCCTGCTGGAATGTCGATGTGGGATCAGAGGCCGCGAATGTGACGGTGACGGTCGGTTTTGAATTGGGGCGCGATGGCAAGGTTCAGGGCGAGGTGCGCCAGATCGGCGGCAGCGGCGGATCAGATGCGGCGATCAGCACCGCCTTTGGCGCGGCGCGTCGGGCCATCTTGCGCTGTCAGCAAGACGGGTTCCAATTGCCCGCCGACAAGTACGAACAGTGGCGCGAGGTCGAGATGACCTTTGATCCCAATGGGATGAGGTTGCGATAATTCCCATGGCAAACATCCGCCCCAGATGGAAACAATCACATATGTGTGCTGGCTTTGTGCAATTGCATCGCATAATTGGGCCAATCGCCC
>JANOMH010000656.1:0-27383 GCA_031420215.1 Rhodobacterales bacterium
GCAGGCGATGCCGGCAACGACGTGCTTTATGGCGGCGACGGCAATGATATCCTTGCGGGCGGGGCCGATAACGACACGCTCTTTGGCGATGCGGGCAACGACTCACTGGGCGGCGATGCGGGCAATGACCTGCTCTATGGCGGCGACGGCAACGACGCGCTTGCGGGCGGCGCCGATATCGACACGCTGTTCGGCGATGCAGGTAACGACAGCTTAACAGGCGACGCCGGGGCAGATATCTTGTCCGGCGGCATCGGCAACGATTCGCTGTACGGCGGAACCGAGAATGACAGCCTGTCGGGTGATGCGGGCGACGACAGCCTGTTCGGCGATGCGGGCAACGACACGCTGTCTGGCGGCGCCGGCAATGACGCGCTGTTCGGCGGGGCGGATGCCGATACGTTTGTCGTCGGCGCGAATGAAGGCGTTGACACGGTTGCCGGTGGCGAGACCGGGACCGATGCGGATAATCTGAGCTTTGCAACCTCGACCGCAGGCGTGACCGTCACATTTACTGGGGCCGAAGGCGGCACCTTTGCCGCGGGCACCGGCACCGGCACGTTCTCGGATATCGAGATCATCACCGGCTCGGCGCAGGCCGACACGATCAACGCGGCGGCCAGCACGCTGGCTGAGACGCTTTATGGCGGCGCGGGCAATGACAGCCTGACCGGCGGGTCGGGCAATGACGTGCTCGACGGCGGTATTGGCGCGGACACGCTGGCGGGCGGCGCGGGCGACGATACGCTGTTTGGCGATCTGGGCAATGACACCCTGTCCGGCGGCACCGGCAATGACACGCTGTTTGGCGGCGACGGCAATGACGTTCTGGCCGGCTCGGCGGGCAATGACAGCCTGTATGGCGGGCTTGGCAATGATCAGATCACCGTGGATGACACCAATGGGGTCACGCTGGTTCAGGGCGGCGAAGACCTTGGCAATGGTGACATCGACACCCTCAACCTGACCAGTTCGGCCACGACGGCCGGGGTCAGCGTGACCTTTACCGGGTCCGAGGCGGGCAGCTTTGCCTTTGCAGGCAGCGCCACCACCGGCACATTCACCCAGATCGAGCAGGTCCAGACCACCGCGTTTGCCGATACGGTCAACGCCAGCACCTCGACCGGGGCCATCAATGTCTCGACCGGCGCGGGCAATGATACGATCACTGGCAGCGCCAGTGCCGATACGATTGATGCCGGGACCGGCGCCGATACCGTCACCGGCGGCGCAGGCAATGACAGCATCAATCTGGGGGCCGACACCGCAACCGACACGGTCGTTCTGACCAATGGCGGCGGGGCCGATCAGGTCTCCAACTTCACCGCGCCGATCAACAATGGCGACGGCACCTTCTCGGGCCGCGATCAGGTCAATGTGGCCGGGCTTGTGGATGCGGGCGGCCGCCCGGTCAATGTGCTTGATGTGGTGGTCAGCGCGGATGGCAGCGGCAACGCTGTCCTGACCTTCCCCAATGGCGAGACGCTGACCCTGGTCGGCGTCGCAGCCTCTGCCCTGCCCGACTACAAAGCCTTGATGGCGATCGGCATTCCGGGGCCGGATGGCACCGTGTCCGGCACCACCGGCGATGACATCATCGACGGCAGCTATGACCTGGATCCCACCGGCGACCGGATCGACGCCGGCGATGCGGTGATCCCCGGACATGGCGCACAAGACGATTATGTGCTGGCCGGGGCGGGCAATGACCAGGTCTATGCCGCCGCCGGGAACGACACCGTCTATGGTGGCACCGGCAATGACAGCCTCTATGGCGGGGCCGGCCACGACACCTTGTTCGGCGATGCAGGCAATGACATCTTGTCCGGCGGCGCCGGCAATGACGCGCTGTTCGGCGGCGCGGATGCCGATACCTTTGTCGTCGGCGCGAACGAAGGCGTTGATGTGATTGACGGCGGTTCCACCGGGACTGATGCGGATAATCTGAGCTTTGCCGGGTCTTCGATTGGGGTCACCGTCAATGTGACCGCCGCCGAGGCGGGGAATTACACCGCTGGCACCGGCTCGGGCAGCTTTACCGAGATCGAGATTGTCACCGGATCGGCGCAAAACGATACCCTGAACGCCACCGGCAGCGGGGCGTCGATCACCCTGAACGGCGGGGCGGGAAGCGACACGATCACCGGCGGGTCGGCCAATGACGTCATCGACGGCGGCACCGGCATTGACACGATCACCGGCGGCGCTGGCAATGACGGCATGCAGGGCGGAGACGGCGATGACCGGTTTGTGCTGGGCAACGGAGCGGGGACTGACACGGTCACCGGAGGAGAGTCGGTTCAATCCACAGGCGATACACTCGACGCCAGTGGTGCGACCACCAACATCACCCTGAACCTGTCCGGGTCCAACCCGGAAACCGGGACGCTGACCAGCACCGGGATCGCCACCAGCTTTACCGAGATCGAGAATGTGATCCTCGGCTCCGGCGCGGATTCAGTGATCGGCTCAAGCGGTGCAGACCATGTGTCGACTGGCCTGGGCGCAGATACGGTCAATGGCGGGGCCGGGAATGATGTGTTCGACCTTGGCGGCACCGGCACTGGCGATAACACCGCCGACCTGCTGATCCTGCAGGACGGGTCCGACGACGACACCATCAGCAATTTCGACGCGCCGATCGACAATGGTAATGGCACCTTTACCGGGGTCGATACGCTGGATGTCAGCGGTTTGCATGACGGCAACGGAAACCCGGTCAATGTGGCCGATGTGGTGGTCAGCAATGACGGGTCGGGCAATGCGGTTCTGACCTTCCCGAACGGTGAAAGCATCACCCTGATCGGGGTGGACCCGTCTGAAGTGGCCGACCCCCGCGCCCTGATTGCCATGGGCATTCCGGGAACCGATGGCACGGTCAGCGGCACCGGTGGGGATGATATCATCGACGGCAGCTATCTGGGTGACCCGGATGGCGACCGCGTGGACAATAATGACGCCATTTTGCCGGGGCAGTCCGGCAATGACGACCTGATCGACGCAGGCGCTGGCAATGACAGCGTGTTGGCCGGGGCGGGGAATGACACCGTCTATGGCGGCACCGGCAATGACGGGCTGTCTGGCGGGGTCGGCAATGACACGCTGTTTGGCGGCTCTGGCAATGACACGCTGGCCGGCGGGGCGGGCAATGACAGCCTGATCGGCGGGGCCGATGCAGACACATTCCAGGTGGGTGCGAACGAAGGCGCCGATACGATCACCGGCGGGGAAACCGGCACTGACAGCGATACTCTGGCCTTTAACAGCGCCAGCGGCGGGGTCACCGTCACCTTTACCGGCAACGAGGCCGGGTCCTATACTTTGGGCACCGGCACCGGCAGCTTTAGTCAGATCGAAGCCGTCACCGGAACCGCCCAAAGCGACAGCATCAATGCCAGCACCACCACCACCGGCACCACGCTGGATGGCGGGGCGGGCAATGACACGCTGACCGGCGGGTCGGGCAGTGACAGCCTGTTTGGCGGCATCGGCAATGATACCCTGTCCGGCGGGGCCGGGGCGGATGTGCTGGACGGTGGCGCGGGCAACGATGCGCTGACCGGTGGCTCTGGTGCGGATATCCTGTCCGGCGATACAGGCAATGATGTGCTGACCTTTGCCGAAGGCGACACTGTCACCGGTGGCGATGGCGACGATTTGTTCGTGCTGTCCGACCTGGGCGAGGCGACCAACGGCACGATCACCATCACTGGCGGCGAAGGCAATGAAACGGCGACGGGCGATACCCTGCAACTGGGCACATTGGCCAATCTGTCGACGCTGGTGATTACCACGCCCGCCAGTGCAGGCGGCGGCATGTCCGGCCATGTCACGCTGGATGACGGGACGATCCTGAATTTCTCGGAAATCGAGAACATCATCTGCTTTACCCCCGGCACCCGGATCGCCACCCCACGCGGGGCGCGCGGCGTCGAAACCCTGCAGATCGGCGATATGGTCGTGACCCGCGACCACGGCCTGCAACCGATCCGCTGGATCGGCAAGCGGTGCGTGCCTGCGCTGGACCGGTTCGCCCCGGTGCGGATCAGGCCGGGCGTATTGTCCGGGCTGGAGACTGACCTGCTTGTGTCCCCCCAACACCGGATGCTGTTTCAGGGGTATCGGGCTGAACTGCTGTTTGGCGAAAGCGAAGTGCTGGTTGCGGCCACCCATCTGATCGACGGCAAACTGGTCACCCAAGAGGTCGGCGGCGATGTGACCTATATCCACATCATGTTTGATGACCACGAAATCATCTATGCCGAAGGGGCCGCCACCGAAAGCTTCCACCCCGGATCGGTCGGCCTGTCTGCAGTGACAGCGGCGGCGCGGTACGAGCTGTTCACCCTGTTCCCAGAGCTGCGCTCTGCCCCGTCCAGCTATGGCAACACCGCACGGCGCTGCCTGAAGCGGCACGAGGCGCAGCTGATCCTGCCCTGAGCCTTTTGGTGAAATCCGCAGCTCTACTATCGGTGCCCGCGCTTTAGCCCAGCGCAGGATGCGAACCTGGGCCGAACCCGGCCCAGGTTGCCTTGATCCAGTGGTGGGGCAAAGCTGCACCATCATAGCGGGATGACTCTTTGTAGAATCAGCACATGATCTGCCGGTCAGTGCGGAGTTTTGGAGCGGCGGCGTGTTTTGCGAAAAAACGCGTCCCGCACAACCTCACCCCGCCTGCACACCCCGCTCTTCGCCGTCATGGGTGACGCTCATATAGCCAACGATGGCCGCGATGGCCGTCAGGAACAGCGCGCTGGTGATGATCGTGCCCAACCCCATCCCGCCATATTCGGCAGGTTGCGACAGCAGGTCGCCGAATGACGCCCCCAGCGGCCGGGTAAAGATATAGGCCAGCCAGAACCCCAGGATCGGATCAAGGTCCAGAAAGTAATACCCCAGCGCCAGTGAGCCGATGATCATCCCGAACAGCACCCCGGTGGCCAGATAGCCCAGCCCGAAATGTTCAGCCACCAGATCGCCTGCGGCTGTCCCCAAAGCAAAGGTGAACAGGATCGCCAGCCAATAATAGGCCTCGCGCCTGGTGGTAAAGATGGCGTGGATCGACAGGGTTTTCTCGGAGGCGAACCAGAGTGCGAAAGTTGCGGCCAGGGCCACCGAAAATCCGATCGTCGTGGTGATCAGCGAGACGCCGAAATTATCCACCAGATTGTCAGTCACCAGCGTGCCGACGATGCTGATCAGCACCACAGCCAGCCAATACGACCATGGCACATAGCGCTTTTGCCCGAATTGCAGGAACAGCGCCCCGATCAGCACGGCAGCCATGATCAGCGACGTCGCGGTCAGCCCCAGTCCCAGGTTGACGGCCAGATAATCGGCCGCCGTTTCCCCCATGGTCACCGCCATCAGCTTGATCAGCCAGAAATCGACGGTGACTTTAGGAACCCGGTTCATCGGGGCGGTGTCGGTCAACATATTCATATTATTCGCTTTCATCATTGTGCAGCCAACAGGGCCAGTGCCTGGGCGCTGAACCCGTCGGCCCGGGTGTCGTCATCAGCATTGCAGCGCTCCAGCGCCTTGGTCTGAAAGTCGATCACCCCCTGTTTGTCAGCGGTGGTGCTGGTGGCAAGCCCGTCAGCGACCTGAGCGAGCAAGGTTTCGCAAGGCAAGGCCCGGCCTGCTTCGTCGGTCACCGCGATACCGCTGACCAGCACGACGCCGCCAGTGGCTGCAGGGGCACCGGCCTGTGCCGGATCCCCAAGTTTGGCCATCAGATCAACCAAAGTTGCCGAGACATTCGCCGGATCAGGCGTGCCGGCCCGTAATGCATCCAACGCGGCATCGGCAGATTGGTCGACATTGCCCCATGCGTTGGAATCCAGCGCCCGCATCGCGGTGGCCGCATCATCCCAGCCGGTCTCAAAATCGGTGATCCGGGCTTCGGCTTTTGACATGTCACCCGCGGCGACAATGGCTTGCACATCAAAGACGATGGCGGTCAGAGCCGATAAATCACCCAAGGGGTCCGCTGCGGCGATGGTCACCGCAGAGGGGGCTGCGACCAACAACTGGTATGCAGAAAAGGCGGCCACTGGTAGTGCGATCAGGGCCGTGGCGAGCAGGATTTGTTTCATCAGGAGGTCCAGTCTTTGAGGTTGTGTCCCCTCTTGAGCCATGTTCCTGACAGCGCCCTGAACGCAGAGTTGCGGCTGAGCCGTCCGGTCTGCCATTGGTCGCGGCCCTGCCTGATAGCGCTGGAAACAGGTTGAAAGGACCGGGTCAGCCGCGCGGCGCAAACAAGATCACCGCCGCCCCGATCAGGCACAACGCAGCCCCGACCAGATCAAACCGATCCGGCGCGCGACCTTCGACCAGCCAAAGCCAGACCAAAGCCGCACTGATATAGACGCCGCCATAGCCCGCAAAAGCCCGCCCGGCCGCATCTGCCGGGGCAAAGGTCAACGCCCAGGCAAACAGCGCCAGCGCCAGCACGCCGGGCAGCAGCCACAGGCCGGATGCGCCCTGCCGGACCACGGCCCAGACCGCAAAACAGCCCGCGATTTCAGCGATGGCAGCGGCTACAAACAGCGCCGTGGCATTGACCCAAATCATTCCGCCCCCACTCTGGCACATTGCGCATGATCAGTGTGGCTTGACGGTGGGCAAATCGCAACTGGGACCGGTTTGGCAGCCAGACCCGGCGCCACATTGACAGGCAGGCAGCGCTTTGGCGCGGTTTTGACGCCGGCCGAGCAAGATCCACGCAGCCCCCGACAGGCCCATCACGCCCAGCGCCAGCCATGCATCGCCGGAAACTGTCGCCAAAACACCGCCCCCTACGGCCCCCGCCAACAGGGCTGGACCGACCGCAACCCCGACACAAGCCGCCGCACAGCCCGCCATCACAGCGGCAGCCGATTTGCCGGTCGTCCGTTTGTCGATACTCATATCGCTCTGCTTCATGCGCACAGATCTCGTCCGCGCTTGTCTTGATTTGCCCGGATCGGTCCGGTACTACCCAGGATACAACCTCAAGCTACTTCAGGTTCAAGCCCCCGTTTTGGATCAAGGGATCACAACCATGTGTGCGCTCAGTATCGGCGATGTGTCGCGGCAGACCCGGACCCCCGTGGCCACAATCCGGTATTACGAGGACATCGGATTGCTGCCCCCGGCGGCGCGGGGCCGGGGCGGCCAACGGCAGTTTGGCCAAAACGATGTCACCCGGTTGCAGTTTATCAACAGTCGGCGGGCACTGGGGTTTCCGTTGGCCGAAGTGGCCGGGCTCTTGCGCATTGCCGGGCCCGGTGCCGGGGCCTGCGACAGCGCCCGCAGCGCAGCCGAGGCACAGCTGACAGCGGTGCGCGACCAGTTGGAACAATTGCGCCGGATCGAAGCGGAATTGATCGGGCAGATCAGCGCTTGCAGCCAGTCCTGCGGTGATGCCATTGACCCGGCTTGCAGCCTGATCCCGACCCTTGGGTAACGTGGGTTTTAACCCACTCCGTCACCCGATCAGAGTGTAAGGTGGGTCTCGACCCACCCCCTTGGGTGAACTCAGCCCAGCCGGTCCTTGACCAGCGGGCCAACCCGGCCAAAATCCATCTGTCCGGTATAGCGGCCCTTCAGCGCCGCCATGACCTTGCCCATATCGCGAATACTGGTGGCCCCAACCTCGGCAATGGCTGCGTCCAGGGCGGCGGCACTTTCGGCCTCGGTCAGTTGCCGGGGCAGATATTCCTCGATCACGGTGATCTCGGCCAGTTCTTTGGCCGCCATTTCCAACCGGCCACCGTCTTCAAAGGCGCGGGCACTTTCCTGCCGCTGTTTGACCATCTTGCCGAGCAGCCCGAGGATGACATCATCCGACACCGGCCCCTCCTGGCCTTCGCCACGCGCCGCAATATCGCGGTCTTTGATCGCGGCATGGATCAGCCGCAGGGTGGACAGCCGGTCCGCCTCTTTGGCGCGCATTGCATCCTTCACAGCCGCCGAAAGTTTGTCGCGCATTGTCATCACATTGTCCTTGCCGTGACCGGTTTCCAGGCCGCCACCCTAGCTGCCCGGTGTGATCAAGACAACAGGCCCGCCCCCGGTTTGCCGATTGGCGCTTGCCGCTTGACCCTCCCTGCCCCGGCCCCTAGGTATCGGCAGATTTGAATCACCCCGCCTGTCCTGGGGGTCAATATCGGGGGACCTGCCGCCATGCCGTATCACACATTGGGCAAACCGACCGCCTGCCTCGCCCTTGCCGATGGGACTGTGTTCTTTGGCAATGGGTTCGGGGCGACCGGCCAGACGACGGCAGAGTTGTGTTTCAACACCGCGATGACCGGCTATCAGGAAATCATGACCGATCCGTCCTATGCTGGCCAGATCGTGACTTTCACCTTTCCGCATATTGGCAATACCGGCACCACGGCGGAAGATGACGAATCCGCCGACCCCAAGGCCCGCGGCATGGTGGTGAAATGGGACCCGACCCAGCCCTCAAACTGGCGCTCGACCGAAGAGTTGACCCATTGGCTGGCCCGGCGCGGCACCATTGGGATGGGCGGCATCGACACCCGCCGCCTGACCCGTGCAATCCGGCAACAAGGCGCGCCGCATGTCGCCTTGAGCCACGATCCGCTGGGCAATTTCGACATTGATGCGCTGGTCAAAGCCGCGCGTGGATTTCGCGGCCTTGTCGGCCTTGATCTGGCCAAAGACGTCACCTGCGCCCAATCCTATCGTTGGGATGAAATGCGGTGGGCCTGGCCGCAGGGCTATGTCCGGCAAAAAGCGGCCAAATTCAAGGTCGTGGCGATTGATTATGGGGCCAAGCGCAATATCCTGCGCTGTCTGGCCAGTTCCGGCTGCGACGTGACTGTGTTGCCTGCCAGCGCCACGGCTGATGATATTCTGGCGCTTGCCCCTGACGGTCTGTTCCTGTCCAACGGCCCCGGTGACCCGGCGGCGACCGGGGCCTATGCGGTGCCGATGATCAAGGGCGTGCTGGACCGGTCGGATATGCCGATTTTCGGGATTTGTCTGGGCCATCAAATGCTGGCGCTCGCACTTGGCGCGGTGACGATCAAGATGAACCACGGCCATCACGGGGCGAACCATCCGGTCAAGGATCTGGAGACCGGCAAGGTCGAGATTACGTCGATGAATCATGGCTTTACCGTCGATAGCCAGACCTTGCCCGCCGGCGTCAGGGAAACCCATGTGTCGCTGTTTGACGGGTCAAACTGCGGTATTCGGATGATCGACCGTCCGGTATTTTCGGTGCAATACCACCCCGAGGCCAGCCCCGGCCCGCAAGACAGCTATTACCTGTTTGAACGGTTTTCCGCTGCCATGGCGTCACGGGCCAGCTGACTTTTCCTCCCCATTTCTGGCGGGGCATTAAGAGCCTGTTAACGGACCGCCCGCTACTTTGACCCAGACAGGGCAAAGGAATCGGCGGGTACATGTCGCAAGTGGCAGTCTTTCGGTCAAGACGGGTGCAGGCCCAGTCTGCCAGGGTGCGGCAGGCGCTGTTCAGCCATCCGGTGACCGCTGGGCTGGACCAGATCGGCCAGTTCAGCAGTGCGCCACCGCCAAAACGCAGCCAGGGCGCCGACGCGCCACAGATCGACCCGCGTGTGACCCCTCCCGATGTCAGCCTGATGTTGCGGCTCGGCGCATCGGAATGTTTGCGGCTGGGGCTGTTGCCATGGCGGCAAATTGGCGGGGCCACGGTGGTCTTGTCGGCGCGTCCCCATCAGATCAAGCGCCATCAGGGTCTGCTCGAAGGGCTTTTCGGCCCGGTCCGCATGGCCCCCTGCAGCGAGACAGCCTTGCAGGCCGCCGTATTGATGACCTCAGGTCCGACATTGGCCGCGCAGGCCGAAGCGCGGGTCGCGGCGTCTGACAGTTGCCGGACATGGAACCCGCGGCGCACTTTGGCCTTCGCGACTGGCGGGATCACCGGCACGGTGGGACTGACATTGCTCGCGCCCCATCTGGTGCTCGGCCTGCTCGTGGCCTGGGCGGTCGTGACCTTGTTCTTTGGCACAGCGCTCAAGGCGGCGGCGGGATGGATCTCGCTCTATCGGCCCAAACCCGTCAGCAGCACCGTCGCCCCGGTTCTGGCCCGGTTGCCGGTCGTGTCGGTGTTTGTGCCGCTCTACCGCGAACGCGAAATCGCGCGGCATCTGTTGGCGCGGCTGGCAGAGATCGACTATCCCGGTGAGCTGCTCGATATCTGCCTGATTCTCGAGGATAATGACGAACTGACCCGCGCCACGCTGGACCAGATCGCCTTGCCCGCGTGGTTTCAGGTGATCGAAGTGCCCAAGGGCACTTTGCGGACCAAGCCCCGCGCGCTGAACTATGCCCTTGATTTTGCAAAGGGAACAATCATCGGCATCTATGACGCCGAAGATGCGCCTGCCCCCGATCAGATCAGCAAAGTGGTGCAGCGGTTCGCCGAACTGGGGCCGGAAGTGGCCTGTTTGCAAGGCATTCTGGACTACTACAATTCCGACAGAAACTGGCTGGCCCGCTGTTTCACGCTGGAATATGCAACGTGGTTCCGGGTGATTCTGCCGGGGCTGCAGCGGTTGGGGCTGGTGGTGCCATTGGGCGGCACGACACTGTTCCTGCGCCGCCCGGCGATTGAACAAGTGGGCGGCTGGGACGCGCATAATGTGACCGAAGATGCCGATCTGGGGCTGCGGCTGGTCCGGCACGGGTTTCGCACCGAACTGATCGATACGGTCACTCAGGAAGAAGCGAACGCCCGCGCCCTGCCATGGATCAAACAGCGCTCGCGCTGGCTCAAAGGCTATGCGGTGACCTGGGCCGTGCATATGCGCAACCCGGCCCGGCTGTGGCGCGACATCGGGCCATGGCGATTCCTTGGGGTGCAAGTGCTGTTTCTGGGCACGCTCAGCCAGTTTGTGCTGGCCCCGCTGCTGTGGTCATTCTGGCTGATCCCGTTTGGTGTGGCGCATCCGGTGCAGACTATTCTGCCCAGTGCTGCGGTGATGGCGATCGGGGTTTTCTTTTTACTGTCAGAACTTATCGGCATCGCAATTTCGGCGCTGGCTGCCCGGCGGGCTGGCAAAGCATGGCTGATGATCTGGGCCCCGACCCTGCAATTCTACTTTATTCTGGCCAGTTTTGCCGTTTACAAAGCCCTGATCGAAATCGTGACCCGCCCCTATTATTGGGACAAAACGGTGCATGGGATCTTTCCAGCCGCCCCTAAAGCGCCGCCTGAACCTTTGCCGCATCCAGCCGCAGTCGGGTAATAAACGCCTTTGAAATATGGTCGCGCAGGGCGGCATAGGCTGCATCGCCATCGCCCGCCGCAATGGCCGTGACAATCGCTGCATGTTCCTGCAGCGTATCGCGCCCACGCCCCTCGGCGGCGATGGACGTCGTGGCGAGCAGTGCCATCGACCGATGCACCAGATCAAGCTGCTGCACCAGAAACCGGTTATGCGAAGCGAGGTGGATTTGTTTGTGAAACCGCCGGTTCGCCCGGCTCAGCCCTGTTGGATCTTCGACCAGCGCCTGATCGGCCGCCAGCAGATCGCGCAACACGCGCACTTCCTCGGGGGTGGCATGGCGGGCGGCCAGCCGTGCTGCCAGCCCCTCCAACTCTCCGCGCACCACATAAAGCTCTGCCAGTTGGTTGTGATCGAGCGAGGCGACAATCAGCGACCGGCCATCGCGAGAAAGCAGGGATTGCGTCTCAAGCCGTTGTAAAGCCTCGCGGATCGGGGTGCGCGACACACCAAACCGGTCGGCCAACTCGCTTTCCACCAGCCGGTCGCCGGGGCGGTAGATGCCCGTATCTATCGCCTCAAGGATCAGCGCATAGGCATCTTTTTGCTGGCCTTTGGTTTCGGTCATTGTCCTGCCCCGCTGCGTTGATGCGACCCTAACCTTGTCCGGCTTTGACAGGCAAGCCTAACTGGTTGCGGTCGCGCCGCACCAGAATTAGGGTCAGCCCATGCGCAATGAATTTTCCCATGTCCGTTACTGGGTCTTTGACCTGGACAACACACTTTACCGACCAGAAGTCAGACTTTTTGACCAGATACAGGTCAAGATGACCGAGTATGTGGTCAACACTCTGGGTGTGTCACCCGAAAAAGCCGACCATTTGCGCGACCATTATTGGCAGACCTATGGCACGACGCTTGCCGGATTGATGGCCGAGCATGGCATCGATCCCTTGCCCTATCTGGCTTGTGTGCATGACATCGACTTTTCCGGTCTGACGCCCGACCCCGGTTTGGCCAGCACCATTGCCGCCCTGCCCGGCCGTCGCATTGTGTTTACCAATGGCAGTCAGGCCTATGCCCAAGATGTGCTGGCCGCGCGGGGATTGTCAGGTATCTTTGACGCGGTTTACGGCGTTGAACATGCTGGATTTTTGCCAAAACCGCAGCAGGCGGCGTTCGAGGCGGTCTTTGCCCTTGACGGCCATGACCCGCGCCTGGGTGCGATGTTCGAGGATGATCCGCGCAACCTTGCCGCCCCGTTTGCAATGGGGATGCGTACCGTTCTGGTTGGGCCAGATGGACGGGACCAGAGCCATATTCACTATCAAACCTCTGATCTAGCGGG
Organism: Rhodobacterales bacterium; assembly: GCA_031420215.1. Taxonomy (GTDB): domain Bacteria; phylum Pseudomonadota; class Alphaproteobacteria; order Rhodobacterales; family Rhodobacteraceae; genus JANOMH01. The sequence goes on from JANOMH010000656.1 coordinate 12,577, forward strand.
CTTTTTGTCGCAGTTGCTGTAACGGGGCTTTTCGCAACCGGCCCAACGGCTTATGTCTGTGCCATGGCACGCGAACGCACAGATATCCTGATCGCTGGCGGCGGCATTGCCGGGCTGACCGCTGCTGTGGCTTTTGGCTCGGCCGGGTTCAGTGTGATCTGCATCGACCCGACCCCGCCGGTGACCACTGCCGGGGCCGATGGGGCCGATCTGCGGACCACCACATTCTGGCAACCCGCCCGGAATTTTCTGAATCGCGCCGGGCTATGGCCGCGCCTTGCGGAATTTGCAGCACCGTTGCGGATGATGCGGATCGTCGATGCCAGCGGCGATGTTCCGGTGATCCGCGATTTTGAGGCGGCCGATATTTCGGACGAACCCTTTGGCTGGAACCTGCCCAACTGGCTGTTGCGGCGTGAAATGGTGGCGCGGCTGGACGCTTTGCCGAATGTGCAATTCCGCCCCGGCCTTGGTTTCGCAGGCATGCTGACCCGCCTGAATACGGCGATCGTGACCCTGTCAGATCGCAGCCAAATCAATGCCCGGCTGGTCATCGCCGCCGACGGGCGCGCCTCTCCGGTGCGCGAAGCTGTGGGAATTGGCGCAAAAACAATGCGCTATGGGCAAAAGGCACTTAGCTTTGCGGTCACCCACCCCGCCCCGCATGACAATATCTCGACCGAAATCCACCGCGCGGGCGGCCCGTTCACATTGGTGCCGCTGCCCGATCACGACGGCAAACCCTGTTCCGCCGTGGTCTGGATGGAGCCGGGGGCCGAGGTGCTGCGTTTGGCCGGGCTGGATGCAGAGCCGTTCGAGGCCGCAGCAACCGCCCGCTCTGCCCATCTGTATGGCGACCTGAACCTGGCCAGCAGGCGGATGGTCTGGCCGATTATCAGCCAGATTGCTGATCGCATGTCTGCCGAACGTGTGGCGCTTGTTGCCGAAGCCGCCCATGTGATGCCGCCCATCGGTGCGCAAGGGTTGAACACGTCGCTGGCCGATCTGGCCTGTTTGCTGGACCTTGCCACTGCCCGCCCGGCAGATTTGGGTGACGTAGCGATGCTGGACGCCTATGCCAAGGCGCGCCACCGCGATGTAAGACTTCGGGTAACCGGCATTGACGCGCTGAACCGGGCCTCAATGGCCGGATCGCCGTTTGTGCAGTCATTACGGGCCGCCGGGATCAGGGCGCTGCATGATGCGGCCCCGGTCCGGCGCGCGGTGATGAAACTGGGTTTGGGGGCCTAAAGCACCCGGTCGAAGACCGCTTTCAGTCGCTCTATCGTGCCCGCCACATCATACAACTTGTCCAACCCGAACAGCCCCAGCCGAAAGGTGCGGAAATCGGCAGGCTCGTCGCATTGCAGTGGCACCCCTGCGGCGATCTGCATCCCCTCGGCGATGAATTTCTTGCCGTTTTGTACATCGGGATCATCGGTATAACTGACCACCACGCCCGGCGCGCCGAACCCGTCCGCTGCCACCGACCGCACGCCCTTGGACGCCAACAAGGCCCGCACGGCATTGCCCAGCGCCCACTGATTTTCCTTCAGCTTATCAAATCCATAGTCGCGCGTTTCCAGCATCGTATCACGCAGCCCGCGCAACGCATCGGTCGGCATTGTCGCATGATAAGCATGCCCGCCACCTTCGTAGGCTTGCATGATCAAGAGCCATTTCTTCAGATCAATCGCAAAGCTGTTCGACGTCGTGGTATCGACCCGCGCCCTGGCCCGCTCAGACAGCATGACCAGCCCGGCAGAAGGCGACGCCGACCAACCCTTTTGCGGCGCGGAAATCAACACATCAACGCCGGTCGCCTGCATATCGACCCAAATGCAACCGCTGGCGATGCAATCCAGCACAAGGATCGCGCCAACCTCGTGTGCAGCTGCGGCCAGGGCGGTAATGTAGCTGTCAGGCAGGATCAAACCGGCCGAGGTTTCCACATGCGGGGCAAAGACGACATCGGGCCTTGCCTCGCGAATCGCTGCGGTCACCTCGGCGATCGGGGCCGGGGCAAAGGGGGCGCGGCTGTCATTTCCGGTTTGCCGGGCCTTGAAAACTGTCGTCTTGGCGGTAAACCGCCCGGCGTCAAAAATCTGGCTCCAGCGATACGAAAACCACCCATTCCGCACGATCAGCGCATGCGCGTCGGACCCGAACTGCCGGGCGACCGCCTCCATCGCATAGGTGCCGCCACCGGGAACCAAAGCCACATGATCGGCAGAGTAAACTGCTTTCAGCATCGCCGAAATGTCGCACATAACCCCTTGGAAAGTCTTGGACATATGGTTCAAAGACCGGTCGGTGAAGACCACCGAAAACTCATCCAGTCCATCAGGATCAATCGTGTTAAGCAATGCCATTTGGGGCCCTCCGTTGCAAAATGATGGCGTAATCGCGACCATAGGTCAAAGGTCCGTTCAAAATTTTGTTCAAATCCCGTCCGGTTGTTAACTAAAAATTCAGACCAAAGTCCGTACTCAGACCAAAGTCGGTTGCGCAGAGCGCCTGCTCACGATCACGTGACCACGCAACTTCGCATTTTCAACCTAAGCGGTCGTTCATTCGGTCAAGAGACCGCTACACGGCGAGCCAGAACAAAGAAAGACGACCCCCATGCTTCAGCTACCTATTGCCTTCGACGACAGTTTCACCGTGGCTCAGGGCCAATCCGCAACCGTGATCACCGGCAACCTTGGCTTTGACAACGGGGCGGGGGCAGATTTCGATCCGGACGGTTCAATCTTGGGCTGGGTCGTCGGGAGCGTGTTCAATCCGGTCGGAGACGGGGACCGCTATCTTGGCGCATTCTTTTCGGGCGGGGTTTTGGGGTTTCTCAGCATCGCGGGCACGGTCTCTTATCCGTTTCCGATTTTTTCCACGGTGACTGGCATGACAACGGCGCAAGGTGGGCAGGTTGCGCTGAACACCAATGGCAGTTTCAGCTACACCTCGGCACTTGGGTATAGCGGGGCGGACAGCTTTACCTACACGCTGGTGGATGCCGACTATCAGACGGTGACTGCCACGGTTCACTTTAATATCACACCAACGGTCGGGGCGAACGACCGGCCCATCGCAGCCGACGATCATTTCGCCGGGGTCGAGGATACGGTGATCACTGGCAATCTGCTTGTCGACAACGGCAATGGCCCGGATACCGACCCTGATGGCGATGTCTTGGCAGTCCGGGCGCAGACAATTTATTCTAATGCGGGCGGGGTGGTGCGGTTACTTGCCGATGGCTCGTTCAGCTATACGCCCGCCGCTGGATTCAGTGGCAACGACTGGTTCGACTATACCCTGCGCGACCCGTCCGGGGCCACAGATACCGGGCGGGCGACGCTGGTTATCGGGGCGGTAAATGATGCCCCGGTTGCAGTGGATGACCGCTTCTCCCTGATCCATGACCGGTCAGTCAGTGGTAATGTGCTGGCCAATAACGGGCTGGGGCCGGACCGGGATGCAGACGGTGATATTCTAGCTGTTCGGGCAGGAACATTCACTACCCTGCATGGCGGGCAGGTCACATTGCAGGCCAATGGCAGCTTTGTCTACCAAAGCGCAGCAGGCTATGTCGGCCCGGATTACTTTGACTATACGCTGATCGACCCGTCGGGCAGCACGGATATCGGTCGGGTCAACCTGACCCTGATCAACAACGCCCCGGTGGCAATGGCCGACCGCATCAACCTTGGCTTTGGCGGTACGGCGACTGGCAATCTGCTGCTTAACAATGGGAACGGGGCTGATAGCGACCCGGATGGCGACGCGCTGTCTGTTCTGGCGCAAAATGTGACCACGGCCAGCGGCAGCGTGCTGCTGATCAATGCCAATGGCCAGTTCAGCTATCGCCCGGGCGAGCTGTTTTTCGGGACCGAAAGCTTTGCCTATACCCTGCGCGACAGCCTAGGGGCCACGGCTACCGGCACCGTGCAGTTCATTACTGCCATGCCAACCGGCGCATATTTTGGCTCGGGCTATGCCGATATCTGGACCGGGACCGAAACCGCCAACACCGCCCTGCTTGGCGCCGGCGATGATATGGCCGCGGGGCTTGGCGGCCATGATGTGATCGGCGGCGGGGCCGGAGATGATGTGATTGACGGCGGGCTGGGCAATGACCGGCTGTATGGACAGGCGGACAAAGACAGTCTGGTCGGATCGGGCGGGGCTGACTGGCTGTTCGGCGGCGCCGGGGCCGACATCCTGTCGGGCGGTGGCGGGGTTGACCGGCTGTTGGGCGGGTCCGGCAATGACAAGCTGAGCGGCGGGGCCGGGGCGGATCAGTTCGTCTTTGATGAACCAGCACTTGGCACGATTGACCGCATCACCGACTTCGCCGCCGTCGACCGGCTGGTATTTGATGCCACCGACCTTGGCCTTGCCGCAGGTGCGCTGGCCGATGCCAGTTATCTGGCAGTCCGGGGGGCGGCAGCGGTGGGCCATGGCCGGTTCGTCTTTGATGCCGCCCTGAAAAGCCTGTTCTGGGATGCCGATGGAAATGCGGCCACAGCCGACATTCAGGTGGCCCAGTTTGATACCAAAGTCACCCTGACGCTGGCCAACTTCCTGCTCGAATAGCCCAGCTACTTTGCAAAAATCCTGCCCGGCGAACTGCGCCGGGCAGGTCTTGCCTATTGGGCGGTCGTCCGGTATGCCGCAGGCCGACAACGGGACAAGGGGTATACCGCCATGCGCGTCTATTATGATCGTGACTGCGATGTGAATCTGATCAAGGACAAAAAGGTCGCCATTCTGGGCTATGGGTCGCAAGGCCATGCCCATGCGCTGAACCTGCGCGACAGTGGGGCTAAAAACCTTGTCGTCGCCCTGCGCGAAGGCTCGGCCAGTGCCAAAAAGGCCGAAGCCGAGGGGCTTAAGGTGATGGGCATTGCCGAGGCCGCCAAATGGGCCGACCTGATCATGTTCACCATGCCCGACGAATTGCAGGCCGAGACCTACAAGAAATACGTGCACGACAATATCCGTGAAGGTGCGGCTATTGCCTTTGCCCACGGGTTGAACATCCATTTTGGGCTGATCGAGCCGAAAAAGGGCGTCGACATCATCATGATGGCCCCCAAGGGCCCCGGCCATACCGTGCGCGGCGAATATGTCAAAGGCGGCGGCGTGCCCTGTCTGGTCGCGGTCCACAATGATGCGTCTGGCAAAGCGATGGAAATCGGCCTGTCCTATTGCTCGGCCATCGGCGGCGGCCGGTCCGGCATCATCGAAACCAACTTCCGTCAGGAATGTGAGACCGACCTGTTCGGCGAACAGGCTGTGCTCTGTGGCGGCTTGGTCGAACTGATCCGCATGGGATTCGAGACGCTGGTCGAGGCCGGTTACGAGCCGGAAATGGCCTATTTCGAATGCCTGCACGAGGTCAAACTGATCGTCGATCTGATCTACGAAGGCGGCATCGCCAACATGAACTATTCGATCAGCAACACCGCCGAATATGGCGAATACGTCTCCGGCCCGCGCATCCTGCCCTATGACGAGACCAAGGCCCGGATGAAGGCGGTCCTGAAAGACATCCAGTCCGGCAAGTTCGTGCGCGATTTCATGCAGGAAAATGCCGTCGGTCAGCCGATGTTCAAAGCGACCCGCCGCCTGAACGACGAACACCAGATCGAACAGGTCGGTGAAAAGCTGCGCGCCATGATGCCGTGGATTTCCAAGGGCAAGATGGTGGATAAAGCACGGAACTAATGTAGGATGGGCAATTTGCCCATCTCTGCGCCCAAGGATGGGCAGATTGCCCATCCTACGATCCCCAAACCCGGCCCCCATAATCCAGGATTGACCAACTGGCTCCGCGTGATCGCGCTGTCGATCATCTGGGGCGCGTCGTTCATGAATGTGAAACTGGCGCTGGCGGGGTTCGGGCCGTTTACAGTGGCAGCATTGCGGATCTGCATCGCGGCTGTGGCCCTCCTCTTTGTAGCCCGGGCGATGGGGCTGAAACTGCCGACATCCCGCCGGATCTGGGCGCATGCCGTGGGATTTGGGTTCTTTTCCAATGTCTTGCCGTTCAGCCTGCTGGGCTTTGGGCAAACCTATGTCGCCTCGGGTTTTGCCGGGATCACCATGGCGGCGGTGCCGTTGTTCACCATGATTCTGGCCCAAAAGCTCATCCCTGGTGAGCGGATGACGCTGCCGCGCCTCATCGGTTTGGGCTTGGGTATTGCCGGGGTGGTCACATTGATCGGGCCGCGCGCCCTGGCCAGCACCGGGGCCGATCTGGAAAATCTGGCTAGGCTGGCTTGCGTCGGTTCGACCTTGTCCTATGCCGTGGGCGCGATCATCACGCGGCGCTGCCCGCCAGTGCCTTTAGCGGGCTTTTCGGCGGCGGGATTGCTGGCAGCCGCTGTCATGATCGTGCCTTTGACCTTGGGGATCGAAGGGGTGCCCGAACTGACTGGCAACCTCAAACCGCTGCTGTCGGTCCTTTATCTTGGGCTGTTCCCGACGGCACTTGCCACGCTGCTGCTGGTGCAGGTCATCAACTCCGCCGGGCCGACTTTTCTGACCCAAGCCAATTATCAGGTCCCGGTCTGGTCGGTGATTTTCGGCACTGTGATCCTGCACGAACGGCTGCCTGCGCAATTTCTGGCCGCATTAGGCCTGATCCTCGCTGGTCTGCTGATCTCGAATGCGCCAGTATGGAAACGTCGCCCCTAGGGAGCCTGCCATGCCTGACCGCCTTAACGGAAAAATTGCCCTGATCTCGGGCGGAGCCACGGGCATGGGCGGGGCCGCATCGGCCCTGTTTGCGGCCGAAGGGGCGAAGGTGGCGATTGTGGACCGGAACCTGGCCGCGGCACAGGCCCGCGTCGCCGAAATCACTGCGGCCGGGGGCCAAGCCGTCGCAATCGCCGCAGATGTGTCGAACGCCGCGCAGGTCGAGGCGGCGGTGCAAGAGGCGACCCGTGTGTTTGGGCCAATCACCGTGCTGTTCAACCATGCAGGCAGTATTATCATCAAACCCTTTCTTGAGACCACAGAGCAAGACTGGGACGCGCTGCATGCGATCAACGTCAAATCCATGTTCCTGATGACCCGCGCTGTTCTGCCCGGCATGATCGCGGCGGGCGGCGGGTCGATCGTCTGCACGTCATCGATCAGTGCAGTGGCCGCTACCCCAATGGAAGTGCTCTATGGCACCACCAAAGGGGCCTGCCATATGTTCGCCCGGGCCATCGCGGTGGAGTTTCGTGACCGCAATATCCGCTGCAATGCAGTCTGTCCCGGTTTCGTGAAAACCCCACATGGATTGCGCGAAGTGGCGGAATTGCAAGCCTTGGGGGTGGATACGTCCGAGGCGGCGATCAACGCCCTGCAAGGCCGCATCGCTGAGCCGATGGAGGTGGCGCAAGCCGCGCTGTTTCTGGCCAGCGACGAGGCGAGCTTTATCAGCGGCGCGCATCTATTCGTGGATAATGGCTTTACGGCGATGTGACCCAAAATCCTTCCAAGGATTTTGCCAAAACTCTTGCAAGAGTTTTGGTCAGACCACCGCCTCAACCGCTGCGACGATCCCGTCGACCACTTCCCGCAGCAACCCCTCGTCGCTGCATTCGGCCATCACCCGGATCAACGGTTCGGTGCCGGATTTGCGGATCAGCAACCGGCCTGACCCGTTCAACCGCGCTTCGCCATCGGCAATTGCGCCACGCACAGCGGCGGCGGCCAAAGGCTGCGCACCAAGTTCGTACCGCACGTTGCGCAGCAATTGTGGCACCGTATCGAATTGCCGGACCAATTCACTTGCGGGCTGGCCGGTTTCGATCATCGCCGCCAGAAACTGCAATCCGGCCAGCAAGCCATCGCCGGTGGTGGCAAAATCGGTCATCACGATATGACCCGACTGCTCCCCGCCCAGATTGAACCCCCCCGCCCGCATCGCCTCGACCACATACCGATCCCCGACCGCTGTCCGCTCCAGCCGCAAGCCGCGCCCGGTCAGGAACCGCTCCAGCCCCAGATTGGACATGACAGTGGCGACCAGAGTGCCGCCATTCAGCCTTCCTTGACCGGCCCAGCGGGCGGCCATCAGCGCCATCAGCTGATCCCCATCGGCCACATGGCCGTTTTCATCCAGCAACATCACCCGGTCAGCATCGCCGTCCAGACAGATGCCCAGATCGGCCCCATGGCTGACCACGCTTTCGGCGGCGACCCGGATATTGGTCGAGCCGCAGCCGTCGTTGATGTTATAGCCATTGGGCGAGGTGCCGACCGGAATAACCGTGGCACCCAATTCCCACAACACCTCGGGGGCGACTTTGTAGGCGGCCCCATTGGCGCAATCGATCACGACTTTCAGCCCGTCCAGCCGCAACCCGGTCGGAAAGGTCGACTTTACCCGCTCGGCATAACGAAAGCGGCCATCGTCAATCCGCTTGGCCCGGCCAATATTATTGGCCTTGGCCGGTTCTACCGGGCCGTCGATCAGGGCCTCAATCTCGGCCTCGGCCTCGTCTGACAGTTTGAACCCGTCGGGGCCGAAAAATTTGATCCCATTGTCCTGATGCGGATTGTGGCTGGCCGATATCATCACACCCACATCGGCGCGCATCGATGTGGTCAGCAACCCCACCGCCGGGGTCGGGATCGGCCCGAGCAACAGGACATTCATCCCCGTCGAGGTAAACCCCGCCGTCAGCGCGTTTTCGAACATATAGCCCGACAGCCGGGTATCTTTGCCAATCACCACCCGATGGCCGTTCGACCCGTCATTGCGGAAATACCGGCCTGCTGCCGCCCCGATCTTTAGCGCCATTTCGGCAGTCATCGGCCAGACGTTGGCCGTGCCGCGCACCCCATCGGTCCCAAACAGCTTACGTGTCATCCGTCCCAACCCCAGCAATTGCCTGTATCGCCTGTAGCAAGCTCAGCGCCTGTCTTGTCTCATCGGTATCATGGACGCGCAAAATCTGCACGCCCTGTGCCACCCCATGCAGCGCCACCGCCAGCGATCCGGGCATCCGGTCAGCCGGGTCTCTGGCCCCGCCAATTTCGCCGCCAATTTCGCCAATGAACCGTTTGCGCGACGCCCCGAGCAAGATCGGGCGACCAAGCCCATGTAAGGCCGCCAGCCCGCGCAGTAACGTCACGTTGTGTTGCAATGTCTTACCAAAGCCGATGCCGGGGTCGATGATGATCTTGTCCGCCGCAATGCCGGATGCCATGGCAAAGCCTGTCCGTTCTTGCAGGAACTCGAAAACCTCAAGTAAAACATCATCATAGCCGGGGTTTTTCTGCATAGTTGCGGGGTCGCCTTGCGCATGCATCAGGCAGATCGGCACACCCGCCCCGGCCACCACATGCACCATATCGGCGTCGTAGCGCAGGGCAGAGACATCGTTGATCATATCCGCCCCGGCGGCCAATGCTGCCCGCGCCACCGCGGCCTTGCGGGTATCGACCGAGATTGGGGTCGTGATCCCGGCATCCCGGATCGCGGCAATCACCGGCACAACACGGCTGATTTCCGCCGAAACTGACACCAGGTCAGCCCCCGGTCGGGTCGATTCGCCGCCAATGTCCAAAATCTCTGCCGCCCCTTGCATGGTTTGGGCGCGGGCCACGGCATCACCCACGGTCGCCAACTGGCCACCATCGGAAAAACTGTCGGGCGTCAGGTTCAGAATGCCCATGATCCGGGGGCGGTCCATGCTCAGCCCGAGGATCGGGGCACGCGGCGCCGTCAATTGCGCCAGCACGTCAGGCGACACCGGCGCGGAACCGGCGATCCGGTCAAACCAGCACCACCCGCCTGCCAGAACCGACGCCCCGACAGGCCGGTCCTGCCCCAGCATGGCAATCGGGCGAGGTGGCCTACTCATGCGGCGTCCAGCGCCATGCCCCGCACTGGAACCAGCGCAACCGGCAGATCGGCCCCGATCACCAGCAATTCCGCGGCCCCGATATGACCGGCAAACCATGCCACCAGCGCCACCGCATCCCTGGGGCTGGCCGACGGGCCGTCAACGGCATCAAGCACGATCTTGGACGGGGCCCAAACCGAAATCTGGCCGTTCTTCATCGCCCAGTCCAGTTCGGTTTTGCTGCCAACCACGATACAGCGCCGGTCCCGCCCAGCCAGAACCCAGGCGTTTTGCTCGATGGCCAGCAGATCGATCCGCCGTTGCGCCAAACCTGCCCCGGTCTGCGGCGCCTCCGTGGCAGCGGCCCCGACGCATAAAATCGTGGGCAAGGCATCTGCGGCCAGCCTGTCGATGAACCCGGATAATTGGGCAGACGCCAATGCTGCGTTTGCCAGAAACACCACCCTTGGATGCACAGGCGCTGGCAAAGGCTGGGCCAGGGACTTGCCCCGGTCGCGCATAATCTCGACCCCCAGCGCACCCGGCCCCCGGTCCAACTTTTCAATGCGCACAAAAACCCGCATCGCCTGTGGTTCAGCGATGATCAGGTCGGCCACTCGTTCCGCCAATGTTTCCAGCAAATTCAACCGCTCAGCGGCCAAAGCTAATGCAATCGCCTCGGTCACGCGGTCATAGCTCAGGATGCGGTCGACATCATCGTCGATCGGGCCGGTCAACGGCCGCACTTCGACCACGACATTGAACCTGATGCGTTGAGTTGTCCCACGCTCGGCCTGAAATGCGCCAATCTCGACGGCTACAATGTGATCGCGCAGGGAAATCCGGTCGAGCACCTCCGGTGCCATAGCCGTCGCCCGTTCGACCGGATGGGCAAATGCCAGCTGGATTTCGTCGGTCATTTTGGGCATCCCACTGACAAGTCTGCCCCGCAGATACGGATCAGCGGCCAAAACGGCAAGCCCCCGGGCCGACTAGTTTGACGCTGTCCGCGTCGGCTGGCGATAAAACAGATGTGCGCCGATCGCCGCTGTCCGGGTAAACCGGGCAGACCAGGACGGGTTGACGCCGCGTGTGTGGTAAAAAGTGGCCCCATTGGTCAGATTGCGCGGCGCACCGCCCAACATCACTGACGCCACCCGCCCGACCACATTCCATGCGCCGCGATCCTGGACCACATCAGACCGTCCATCGCAGTTATAGGTAAACTGGCAGGCATATTGCGCGCCGGTGCCCTGATGCACCACGCCACAGACCGAACCGGGGTAATTGCCGCTGTCCCGGCGGTTCAGGATCACTTCTGCGACGGCAAACATGCCTTCCAGCGTTTCGCCCCGCGCCTCGAAATACAAGGCTTCGGTCAGGCATTGCCATTCCGCCCCACCAGTTGGGACCGGGGCCGCCGCGACCAATGCAATCTCGGTTTCGGCTGGCACAACCGGAGCTGCAACGGCAACGGCAACCACCGAAGCCGGTGCTGCGGGCATCACCGCCTCGACCGGGGCGGTCAGCGCGGCCAGACGGGCCTCGGGCACAACATCCAGTGCCTGGCGTTCCTGCCCCAACAGTGCGCCAAGCCGACCGGCCAGCACATCATCGGCCAAAGCGACAGTCGCCGCCCCGAAACCGCACCCCAAAATGATCGCAAACCCCAGCGCCGCGCGCGGCACGGCCAGCCCGAATAATCCCGACATCATCCCCAACCATCGTTCCATGCAGTGCAGCCCCGCACAGGCATTGACCGGGTTAGGGGAAAGATTTCAATCTGTCACTGTGGTAAAATTGCGTCGGCCGGGTTTGGCTATAGAGCCAAGAATAGCGACACAATCCATAGGGTTACAAGGCGTTCTTCACACTATTTCTGCGCTATGGCCCTATCCGCCAAAGCCAGCTGAGCGGCGGAAAGTCGCGCAAGCGGCACCCGGAAGGGCGAGCAGGACACATAGGTAAAGCCCTGCTTGCGACAAAACTCGATGGCTTTGCGGCTGCCACCGTGTTCGCCGCAGATGCCCAGAACCACATCCGGGCGGCCCTTGCGACCGCGTTCAGCGCCGATTTTCAGCAGCTCGCCGACGCCCTCGATATCCAGCGTGTGGAATGGATCCTCTTCGTAAACCCCAAGCCGGACATAGGCCGACATGAACCGTCCGGCATCATCGCGCGACAGGCCATAGGTCATCTGGGTCAGGTCATTGGTGCCAAAGGACAGAAATGATGCATGCTGGGCGATATCCGCAGCCCGCAGTGCTGCACGTGGCGTTTCGACCATGACCCCCAACCGATAAGCGAAATCAACCCCGGTTTCGGATTTGACCGCAGCCGCGACGGCATCAATCCGGGTCTTGACCAGTTCGACCTCGCGCATTGCGCTGACCAGCGGAATCATGATCTCGGGCACCACCGGGTCGCCTTTGGCGCTGGCCACAATCGTTGCCTGAAAAATCGCGCGGACCTGCATGTCATAGATTTCGGGCACGGTAATGCCCAGCCGGACGCCGCGCATCCCCAACATCGGGTTGTATTCGGTCAAGGCCTCGACCCGAGCCTCGACCACAGCCAGCGGCAAGGCAAGCCCCGCAGCCAGATCCCGCATCCCGGTTTTATCGGTAGGCAAAAATTCGTGCAGCGGCGGATCGAACAGCCGGATGCAGACGGGCTGGCCATGCATGATCTCAAACAATGCTGTAAAATCAGCGCGTTGCATTGGCAGAAGCCGTTCCAGCACGACTTTGCGGTCCTTCGCGGTTTCGGCAAAGATCATCTCGCGCATCATCCCGATACGCTCGCCTTCGAAAAACATATGCTCGGTGCGGCACAGCCCAATCCCCTGCGCGGCAAAGTTCCGGGCGGTTTGGGCATCGGCGGGGGTGTCGGCATTGGCCCGCACGCCGATATCGCGGAACTGGTCGGCCCAGCCGAGCAGCGTTTGAAAGGCCACATCTAGCGTCGCCTCGACCATCGCCGGTTCGCCCAGAAGCACGTCGCCGGTGGTGCCATCGACGGTAATCACCGTGCCCTCGGCAAAGCTGCGCCCATCTGGCCCGGTAATCACCCGCCGCTTGCGGTCAATCACCAGATCACTGGCCCCCACGACACAAGGCAGGCCCAGCCCGCGCCCGATGACCGCCGCATGGCTGGTGATGCCGCCGCGCACAGTCAGCACGGCAAGGGCCGCATGCATGCCGCGAATGTCCTCGGGCGTGGTTTCGCGGCGGACCAGAATGCAGGGCTCGTGGCGCGCCGCACTGGCCTGCGCATCATTGGCGGTAAACACGATTCTGCCGGTGGCCGCACCGGGGCTGGCAGCAATCCCGGTGACAATCCGGTCGCGTTTTGCGGCCTGATCGACCTGTCGATGCAGAAGTTCCGATAGGGCAGAGGGGTCCACCCGCATCACCGCCTCTTCGCGCGGGATGATCCCCTCTTCGGCCAAAGCCACCGCGATGCGCACCGCCGCCCGGGATGACCGCTGCACCCGGACCCCGTCCAGAATGTGCAACTGTCCGTTTTCAAGAGTAAATTCGATCTGCATCTCTTCGCGCAGGCGCGAGCGGATCATGGCGCCAAAGTGGATCAGTTCGGCAAATGCTGCAGGTGCAAGTTCCTGTAACGATGGCCCACGTGGGTCGCCGGTCAGGTAAATCGCCCCCTGTTCAGCGGTCAGTGCGTCGCGGCCTTGCGATTGGCCCAGATAGCGCCCGGTGACCCGCGCCAGCCCGGTCTGGGCATCGACAAACTGGATCACGCCCGATCCGCATTCGCCCGGCCCCACGCCCAAAGCCATGGCCTGCACCACCAGCCCTAACCCTGCATCGACCGGCGCCCCCTTGGCCTCGCGCAGCAATCGGGCCGAAGTTCCCTCCCATGCCCGCGCCATGGACCGCAGAACCTCGGTCAGTTGCACCTGCGGGTCTTGCGGAAAAGGTTCGTCCAGTTCCGCCTGATAGGCGCCCAATGCGGCGCGCAAGGCGGCTCTGGTGGGCTCTTTCGGCAGGTCAAAGGCATCCGGGTCAAGCCGGGCCACATGCACGGCATAGGACTGAATAAAGCGCAGATACAGCGCAGTAGCGGCAGATTTCCCGATGATCTCAGACATCGCCGCATGGCGGGCATCATTCATCCCGACGTTCAAAATCGCCCCCGGCCCGCCCCAATCGGGGTCAAGGCTGGAGGGGCGGACGGAAAGCAAAGGGCTGGGACCAAAGGGGGACATAACCTGTGCCATATCGGGCATTTGCCCTTTGGCCAGGTGGTGGACCGCATCGAATGACAGGGCCACCGTCGTCGGCACCGGCATATCCAACCGGGTCAGTCGTTGCAGACACTTCGCACGGCCGCCATGCACAGCAGCGGACATCTGCGCCGTGGGGCTGATCAGGGTGACCGGGTCGAAGATGGCGTTCTGCTGCACTGCGGCACCTTTTATAGCATGGGCGCAGCATAGTCCCGCCTTTGCTGCGATTGCAAAGGAAAGATGACAGTTTCGGCGTATAGTCTGACCTCGCCCCGGCGCAGGCCGGGGCCCCGATGTATTTATAGACCCCGTCGGGACCCCGGCCTGCGCCGGGGCGAGACTGGAAACCCTGCGTCAGACAGTCCCCAAACGGCCTTACCCATCAATCTTGGTCAGATCGGCGACCGACAGGCAAATGGTCCTGATCCGGTGCAGCAGGTTCAGCCGGTTGCGCCGCAGCACCGGGTTGGCGTCATTGACCTGCACAGCGGTAAAGAATGCGTCGATGGGGGCGCGAAGCTGGGCCATCGCGGTCATCGCCGCGCCAAAGTTTTCGGCGTCCATCGCGGGTTTGATCGTTTGGTCTGCGGCGTCCAAAGCGTTGAAAAGATTGCGTTCTGCGTCATTCTCGGCAAACTTGATATCCGCGCCATAGCTGTATTCCACGCCATCTTTGGCCTCGGCTTGGGACAGGATATTGTTGGCCC
>JANOMH010000657.1:0-1657 GCA_031420215.1 Rhodobacterales bacterium
CGCCGGGTGGGCGCAGCAATGCCAGTTCTGCAGAGCTTTATGGTGCCGCCACTGCCGTAGATATTCTAGATACCGCTGCTACAGGAGCGCCCGACCGATGGGGCGGTCAGGCGCTGCCCGGCGGCGCGTGCCGCGCCTTGATTCCGGGCAAAAAGGTAAGGTCTGCTATGGGCTCTAAGCCGCCATCGGGTATCTTCTGTCAGGCGGCGAACACTAGTGCCAGCAGCAGCTCGGTCAGACTGCCATCGTTGCGGTTGATCACCAAAAAGATCGCGGACAGGCTGATCATGATCGTAGAAAGCGCGAGGACAAAAATCAGCGGCACGCCTTCGTCGGTTTGGGCGGCCCTTGCGCGCAGCTTATCCGGGGTCAAGCCCCGCACCAGCCGCAATTCCAGCGCCAGATAGGCCGCAAAACACAGGTTCGCAGTGATCAGGATGATTGTTTTCGTCGGCAGGCCCATCGCAAAGGCCCCGGCCCCCGCCAGCAAGCCCGCGCAAAACGCGAGGATGAATCGAAAATGCCGGGATTTGAACATACCAAAGATTAACCCTTTGTGCGCATTGACGCTATAGCCAGCGGCAGTGCCGACAGCTTGCAGATAAAATGCCACCGCTGACACACTGCCTTTGGTTGACCCTGCCTGGGGCGGGGGGTATGGAACGGGCAGGCCCCGTGTGGTGCGCTCCGCGAAAAGCGGCGCCTGATGTGAAAGGAACCGATCCTTGGACAGTCTCGTGCAGGACTATCTGCCCATCATGATCTTTCTGGGCCTTGCTATTGCCTTGGGCGCGATCCTGATCCTGGCCGCCGCTATTTTGGCCGTCCGCAACCCGGACCCGGAAAAAGTGTCGGCCTATGAATGCGGGTTCAATGCGTTTGACGATGCCCGGATGAAGTTCGACGTGCGCTTTTATCTGGTCTCGATCCTGTTCATCATTTTCGACCTTGAGGTCGCGTTCCTGTTCCCCTGGGCTGTCGCTTTCAAGGACATCAGCATGGTCGGCTTCTGGTCGATGATGGTTTTTCTGGGCGTCCTGACCATCGGCTTTATGTACGAATGGAAGAAGGGGGCGCTGGAATGGCAATGACCGGAGCGAATACCGCTGGCGTTGACATGGATGTGGCCACAGTCGGCCTGAACGCCGAATTGCAGGACAAGGGCTTTCTGGTCACCTCGACATCCGCGATGATCAACTGGGCGCGGACCGGATCGCTGCATTGGATGACCTTCGGGCTGGCCTGTTGTGCGGTCGAGATGATGCACACATCGATGCCCCGCTATGATCTGGAACGGTTCGGCACCGCGCCCCGCGCCTCGCCGCGCCAATCCGATCTGATGATCGTGGCAGGGACGCTCACCAACACGATGGCCCCTGCTCTGCGCATGGTTTACGACCAGATGCCGGAACCGCGCTATGTGATCTCGATGGGCTCCTGCGCCAATGGCGGCGGGTATTACCACTATTCCTATAGCGTCGTGCGCGGCTGTGACCGGATCGTGCCGGTCGATATCTATGTCCCCGGCTGTCCCCCGACCGCCGAGGCGCTGCTGTACGGCATTCTGCAATTGCAGCGCAAAATGCGCCGGACCGGGACGATTGTTCGTTAGTTTCAAGGGAATACGGCCATGTCAGAGGCTTTGACCGCACTTGCC
>JANOMH010000658.1:0-1970 GCA_031420215.1 Rhodobacterales bacterium
GGTGGCCGAGGTTTGTGCCGGGCGCGGCGAGGTTCCGCGCGCCATCGGCATTACCGGACAAAGCGACGGGCTGTGGCTGTTGGATGCCCAAGGCCATGCGGCGCATCCGGCGATCTCGTGGCTCGACGACCGGGGCAATCCCTATCTGCAAGCCTGGATCGACAGCGGCGTGTTCGAGGCGGTGTTCCGGCGCAACGGCAATGCGATCTTTCCGGGCAGTCAGGCCCCGCTGATGGCCGCACTGGCGCGAACCAACCCCGAGGCGCTGGAGCGGGCGGCGACGGCAAGCTATCTCAAGGATGCGGTCCTGCAACGGCTGACGGGGGTCCGGGTGGCGGATGCCTCGGACACGTCGCTGCCGTTTCTGAACACCCGGACCCGCAGCTATGACCCCGAGATTCTGCGTCTGTTGGGGCTGGAACGCTATGCAAGGCTGCTGGCCCCGGTGATGCCTGCGCCCGGTCAGGCGTTCCCGCTGACGGCGGCTGGTGCCCGCCTGACCGGTTTGCCCGCAGGCATTCCTGTCCATGCGGGCCCGTTTGACATGCCCGCCTGCGCCATGGGCGCGGGGGTGCGCGCGGTGGGCGACGGGCTGGTGATCGTCGGGACGACGCTGGCCTGTCAGGTCATGGTGGACCGGGTGGATACGGATTGCGATCCCGTCGGCATGACGCTGTGCATGCCGACCGAGGGCCGGTGGCTGCGGGCGTTTCCGGCGACGGTCGGGACGGCGACGCTGGACTGGATTCTGGGCATTGTCGGTGTAGAGGCGACCGGGGTTGATGAGTTGCTGAAGCAAAGCCGCCCCGGCGCAAACGGGGTCACCGCCTTGCCCTATTTCTCGGCCACGGGCGAGCGCGCGCCTTTTGTCGATGTGAACGCCCGTGGCCTGTTGTCCGGGCTGAACACTGCGACAACGCCTGCGGATCTGGTCATGGCGGTCTGCGAATCGGTGGCCTATGCCGCCCGCCACTGCATCGAGGCGGCAAATGTGACCGGCACCCTGTCGGTCTGTGGCGGCGGCGCAAATTCGGCCACCTGGAGCCAGATGATCGCCGATGTCCTGCAACGCCCACTCCATATCGCGCGGCGGCCCGAAGTGGGCGCGCGCGGGGCCTCGATTGCGGCGATGGATGTGGTGGGCATCGCCTATGATCCCGATGTCTGGACCGCGCCAGAAGGGGTGATCACCCCGCGCCAAGAAATGGCCGCCCCCTATCAGCGCGGCTTTGCCAACTACCTTGAAACCCTCGCCGCAGTCCGTCCGCTGTGGCACAGCCCGAACCGGGCCGGTTAATGAACGGGTTTCTGCAAGCAAAAAGCCGCGGTGAGGCGGTGACCCGTCAGGATTGTCGCAGGGGTGAGCAATTTTGGGGATTGCCAAGTTTGCGCGTGATGATACAAATGCTAACCGAGTGGTCAAATGGGTCAAAACGACGGGAGATCGTCTCATAGGGCTGTCAGAGGGTTCATGGCAGCTTGCCGTGTGCAGAAAAACCAAGCCGGAAAATCGCGGCATTACGTGATTGACTGGCAGGCGGCGTTACTTTTCGGGGAGGAAAAAACATGCGCGTTCTGGAAAATATCGAACCTCGTGACGTGATGTTCTTTTTTGAAGAGCTTAGCCAACGGCATCGCTGTTCGCGCCACGAAAAGGACGCCACGGATTACATCGCCGATTTCGCGGCTACGCGCGGGCTGGTCCACCACCGCGACGATCTGCAAAACATCATCGTCAAGAAACCCGGAACGCCGGGCTACGAATCTGCCCCTGCCGTCGTGCTGCACGGGCATCTCGACATGGTCTGCAAGATCGAGCCGGGCATCAGCCATGATTTCAGCACACAGGGCGTCAAGCTGGTGGTCGATGGCGACCGCATCCGGGCCGAGGGCACGACGCTGGGCGCGGACAACGGGCTTGGGATTTCCTACATGCTGGCGCTGCTCGATTCCACCGATATCCCGCATCC
>JANOMH010000659.1:0-5667 GCA_031420215.1 Rhodobacterales bacterium
TGGGTGCCTTCGCTTGTCCTTGGCGGCCTCGGTGTCCTGATCGGGGCACCTTTGGGTATCCTGCTGGGCATGGCCGCCGCACTGAACCGCAATACATGGATCGACTATCTGGCCTCGGCCTTTGCCACACTGGGGCTGACCATTCCGGTATTTGTCACCTCGATGCTGATGATCCTGCTTTTCGCCGTAGCCCTGAACTGGTTTCCTGCCAGCGGCTGGCCTGAGCCGCGCAAATGGGTGCTGCCGATTGCCGCCTATGCGACGATTCCGCTGGCGACTTACGCGCGCTATACAAGGTCGGCGATGCTGGACACATTGAACAAGCCCTTTGTCACCGTGCTGCGGGCCAAGGGGTTGTCGGAACGCAAGATCATTTTCCAACATGTTCTGCGCAATTCCGCCATTCCCTTGGTCACCGTATTTCTGCCGATGTTCATCGGCATCGCCACAGGCTCGATCTTTGTCGAGGCGATGTTTCGCGTGCCCGGCATGGGGGCCTATTTCGTATCTTCGGTGCGGACCCGCGACTACCCGCTGGAAATGGCGCTGATGTTGATGCTGACCGTGATGTTCTGTCTGGCCTATCTGATTTCGGATATCCTTTATGCCTGGCTGAACCCGCGGATCCGGTTCGGGGGGCGCAAGGGATGAGCCAGACCCACAGCCCGCTCTGGTTCGCATGGCGGCGCTTTGCCGCGAACAAAGGTGCGTTGGTCGCGGGCACGGTGTTGGCCGTCATCGCCGTCATGGCGATCATCGCCCCGCTGATCACCAAGACCGGGCCGACAGCACAGGATTTCCTGACCCAATCGCTTAGCCCGCCATCAGCGGAATTCTGGTTCGGCATCGATGATCTGGGGCGCGATTTTTTCACCCGCATCGTCTATGGCGCGCGGGTTTCGCTGACCATCGGTTTCGTTGCCGCCATTGCGTCTGTGATCATCGGCATCCCCTTGGGGGCTGTAGCGGGATATTACGAAGGCTGGGTCGATTGGCTGATCATGCGCGTGATCGAGATTTTCTCGGTGGTGCCGCCGCTTTTGGCGGCCATGCTGCTGGGCGCACTGACCGACGGCGGGTTTCTGACCATCGTCACCATTGCCGCACTGTTCGGCTGGGTGCAGGTTTGTCTGCTGGTGCGCGCACAGGTCAAATCCTTTAAGGAAAAGGAATTTGTCCGTGCAGCCCAGGCGCTTGGCGCATCGCCAGGCTATATCATCCGCCGCCACCTGATCCCCAACTCGATCAGCCCGATCATCGTCGGCTTCGTGTTGGCCTTGCCCTTGGCGATGATGCTTGAGGCGTCATTATCATTCCTCGGTGTCGGCCTGCCGCCACCCACGCCCAGCTGGGGGCAGATGATCAACACCGGCATGGATTTCATGTATTTTTACTGGCACATGGCCATCTTTCCGACCGCCGCGCTGGCGATCACCGTGTTGGCCACCACCCTGTTCGGCGACGGGCTGCGTGACGCACTCGACCCCACATTGAAAGGCCGCTGATGACCGGAAATCTGGCCGAACTGTTCCTGCTCGACCCCGAAGTGCGGTTCCTGAACCACGGCTCTTATGGGGCCTGTCCGGCCGAGGTTTTCGCCCAATATCAGGCGTGGCAAAGACAGCTGGAGCGGCAGCCCGTGGCCTTTCTCGACCCGATGCGCGGCTATGGCACGTGGATGCGCGAGGCGCGGGTTGCCTTGGCGGGCGAACTGGGGGCAACCCCGGATGATCTGGTGGGCGTGATGAATGCCACCGTCGGGCTGAACATCGTGGCGCAATCGCTGCCGCTGCAACCGGGCGACGAAATTCTGACCACCGATCATGAATACGCGGCATTGGAAAAGACCTGGGCCTATGTCGCCCGGCGCACCGGGGCAGTGATCAAAACCATCACCGTGCCGCTGCCCATGGTCAACGAGGCCGCATTTACCGCAGCATTGGTGGACGGCATGACCGACCGGACCCGTGTGCTGTTTCTCAGCCACATCACCTCGGCCACGGCGCTGGTCTTTCCGATTGAGAATGCCATAACCGAGGCCCGTCAACGCGGCATCTGGTCGGTGATCGACGGGGCGCATGTGCCGGGGCATATTCCCTTGAACCTCAATGCCTTGGGGGCGGATTTTTATTCCGGGAACTGCCACAAATGGCTGATGGCGCCCAAAGGATCGGCGTTCCTGCATGTCCGACCGGAATGGCAAAACATGATGAACCCACTGGTGATCAGTCATGGCTGGGCGGCAGAACCGGGGCCGAACGGTGCCTTTGGCAACAGCACCTTCATCGACAGTATCGAAATGCAGGGCACCCGCGACCCCGCCGCCTGGCTGACCGTGCCTGCGGCGATCAGGTTCCGGCATGAACATGACTGGGACCGGGTCGCTGCAGGCTGCTCTGCGCTGATGCATGACACCGCACAACGGATCGCCCGGCGCACCGGCCTTGCGCCATTTTCCAGCCGGGCCTTTTGCGCCCCACAAATGGTGGCGATGCCGATCCCGCGCTGTGAGCCGCTGGAGCTGCAAAAGGCGCTACTTGACCAATTTCGCATCGAAATGCCGGTGTTTCGCTGGAAAGATCACCATATCGCCCGGTTGTCCGTCCAAGGCTATAACACCCAAGCCGAGATGGATGCGCTGGTCGATGGGCTGACCAGTCTGTTGGATTTACCGTAGCGTCCCAGGCGATTGACACACTGGCATTGAATCCTGTGTTAGGATAGGGGCGGTCTGCAAATGCGATCAAAGGTCTGACAATGCCCCAAGCCAGCGCCCTGCTATATCTTGAGCCCCTCGAAAGCCGGACCCGTGGCGTGGCGGTGCTGGACGCTTTGGCCGAGATGATCGAGCGGGCAGGCCTGGGCATCGGCGACAGGCTCCCGCCCGAAGTGGCGCTGGCGGCACAACTGGGCGTCGGCCGGTCCACCATCCGCGAGGCGCTGAACCGCTGGGAAGGGTTGGGAATCATCCGGCGCAGGCGCGGCGATGGCACTTATTTGTCGGCCCGGGTGCAAACCAGCCAAGGGGCAGTGCCCACCATGCTGCGGTTCGAAGGCGAGGCGCTGCTACGCCTGCTCGAAGTGCGCCGGACGCTGGAAAACGATGCCGTGCGCAAGGCTGCGGTGAATGCCAGTCTGGCGCAAAGGGCCGATATTACCCGGCTGTGCGATACCCTTATGGCCGTGGTAGATGCGGGCCAGCCTTACCGGACCGCCGATTGGGCCTATCACGGTGCGATCTATGACGCGACGGGCAACCCGATGTATGGCCAGATCCTGACCCGGCTGGACGAGATGTTTGAACGCAGCGCGGAATCACCCTTTGGGCGCAGCGCCTTCGGGCTGGCCAGTTTTCCGCTGCACCGCGACCTGACCGATGGCATCGTCGCCGGCGATGCTGATGCGGCCGGGGCCGCGATCAACGCGATCATCGACACGGTGGAACAGGAAATCCGGGTGATTATCGGGCTGGGGGCGAGTGCTGAAACCGGGGCCTAAAGCGGGTTGACTTTGATGTGACTCAGCGAACCCGCTTTATCCGTTTGTTTTGACGCGCATTTTATTCCAAAAACCGCTTCGCACTTTTTGGAATGCGCTTTAGCCGCCGATGATTCCTGCAACCCGCGCCACGCCCAGCCGGTAATTCGTGCCCCGGTTCCAGTTATACATCACCTCGAAATTCGGCTCGCCCTCGCCAAACCCGGCCCCCCGCTGCCAGCCGTTCTGCGCCAGAAAATTGGCGGTTGAGGCGATGGCATCAGGCCAGTCGTTCATATCAATCTGCCCGTCACCATTGCCGTCGATGCCGTAGCGCAGGGCGTTGCCGGGCAGAAACTGAGTATGGCCCATCTCGCCATGCCCGGCCCCCAGATCACCCGCCGCCAGACGACCCTGATCGACCAGCAACAGCGCGCTCAGCGCATGCGGGCCAAACAAGTCCGGTCTGCGGCAGTCATAGGCGACAGTGGTAATCGCCGAAATGATCGGAATTTCGACAAAACGCAGATCGCTGCCAAAGTTGGTTTCCCAGCCATGAATGGCGACAAGGTAGTAGCCCGGAATGCCGAATGTCTGCTCCAACCCGTCAAAGAATGCCCGGTTGTCGGCATAGCGCTGGCGGCCTTGCTGGCCCAGCTGATCCCCGCCCCGCACACGCCAGATTTCGTCAAAGGGTCGGGCCTCGCGCTGCACGGCGCGGTCAAGCCGGATGGTGGCAGTGGAATAGCTGGCCGAGGCGAGGGCTTGCAAGCCAGCCTGACCCACGCCTTGGGCGGCAGCTTCGGCGGCAAAGGCCTGCTTCCAGGCATCGAAACCAGCCGCATCATTGCCGCAGGGGGCGGCTTGGGCGGTTGCGGCAGTCAGGACAAGGGCGATACTGGCAAGGGACTTCAACATGGCAGCTCCGGTAAGGTGGGTTTAAACCCACCTTACGAGACAGACTGTTGGTCATGCAAGTGTGAGGCCGGTAAGGTGGGTTTTAACCCACCTTACGTGCGAATGCCGGCAAAGCGTACTTGCCAGTCGGCGCGGTCCTCGTCGCTGATTTTGGCGAAAGTCACCTCGGGCACGGTGAATGCGTGATCTGCGGAAAGAGTTTGCAGCGCCGCTCGGATATCGCCGGGCCAACTGGCATCGGTCGTGTTCATTGCGGCCAGCATCTGGGCGGACGCATCCGGGATAAACGGGGCAGACAGCACGGCGTAAAGCCGGATCAGGTTCAACGCCAGCCTTGTCTGCATTGCAGCGGTTTCAACATCGGACTTGAACACCGTCCACGGGCCCGCGGCCTGTAAATACTCATTGCCCATTACCCAGATCGCCCGCAACTCGCCTGCGGCCTTGCGCACCTCGATCGCGTCCATGCAGGCCTCATAGGCCCGGACCCGGGTCTCCAGTTCGGCCACCAAAGCCACCTCACGCGGGCCATATGCCCCCCCCGCAGGCACCTCTTCGCCAAATTTCGACCGGCAGAACTTGGTCACCCGGCTGACGAAATTGCCCAGGACATCGGCGAGGTCTTTGTTCACGCTCGCCTGAAAATTCTCCCAGGTAAACTCGCTGTCCGACGATTCTGGCGCATGCGACAGCAGCCACCAGCGCCAGTAATCGCTGGGCAGGATCGACAGGGCCTGATCCATGAAAATGCCCCGCCCCTGCGAGGTCGAAAACTGGCCGCCGTCATAGTTCAGGTAGTTGAACGACTTGATGTAATCGACCAGCTTCCACGGCTCGCCCGAGCCCATGATCGTGGCCGGAAAGCTAAGCGTATGAAACGGCACGTTATCCTTGCCCATGAACTGGGTATAACGGACATCAGCGGCACCCTTGTCGGTGCGCCACCAGCGTTCCCAGTCGGTGCCTTTGCCCGCATCGACCCACTCTTTCGCACAGGCAATATATTCGATGGGCGCGTCGAACCAGACATAGAACACCTTGCCCTCCATCCCCGGCCATGGGTCAGGCCCGCGCATCACCGGGACCCCCCAGACCAGATCGCGGGTGATCCCCCGGTCCTGCAACCCATCGCCATCGTTCAGCCATTTCTTGGCGATGGATGTGGTCAGAATCGGCCAGTCGGTCTTGGAATCAATCCAGTCCTGCAATTGGCCACGCATCGCCGATTGGCGCAGATACAGATGTTTGGTTTGCCGCACCTCCAGATCGGTG
>JANOMH010000660.1:0-4827 GCA_031420215.1 Rhodobacterales bacterium
TATCAGTCGTCGCGATGGACCTTTTCGCGGCGCTCATGGCGTTCCTGCGCCTCAAGGCTCATCGTGGCGATGGGCCGCGCGTCTAGGCGTTTGAGCGAAATCGGCTCGCCCGTAATCTCGCAATAGCCGTATTCGCCCTCATCGATCCGGCGCAAAGCGGCGTCGATCTTGGACACGAGTTTGCGTTGCCGGTCGCGGGTGCGCAGTTCCAGCGAGCGGTCAGTTTCCTCGGACGCGCGGTCAGCGATGTCGGGAATATTACGGGTCTGGTCCTTCATTCCGGCCACGGTATCGCGGCTGTCGGATAGTAAATCGGCTTTCCAGTTCAACAACTTGCGCCGGAAATATTCCAGCTGCAAATCGTTCATGAACGTCTCGCCATCGGCCGGACGATAATCGTCCGGCAAGAAAACCTCGGCCTTCATCTCTGCTCTCCCCGCATGTCCGAAAGCTGGCAATTCCAGGTTACCAGTCATCCGGCGCACCCCCTGTTGGCTGGCTGTCCTCTACTACTTTGATTTTGCCATGTCACCCCCAATTTGCGCTGTTATTGCTGCATTGCGGTGGCTTTCCTGCGTGCTAGGGTCGCCCAGCCACAACGCCTAAAAGGATCAGCGCTTTCATGCACTTCACCGGCACCGCCAGCTATATTGCCACGGATGATCTGGCCATCGCGGTGAATGCCGCCGTGACATTGCAGCGCCCGCTGCTGGTCAAGGGCGAGCCGGGAACGGGCAAAACCGAACTGGCCCGGCAGGTGGCGCTGGCATTGGGCCTGCCGATCATCGAATGGCATGTGAAATCAACGACAAAGGCGCAGCAGGGCCTGTATGAATATGATGCCGTCAGCCGGTTGCGCGACAGCCAGTTGGGAGATGCCCGCGTCAACGATGTGCGCAACTATATCAAGCCGGGCAAGCTGTGGCAGGCGTTCGCCGCCCCGTCCCGCGTGGTTCTGCTGATTGACGAAGTGGACAAGGCCGATATCGAGTTTCCGAACGATCTGTTGCAGGAACTCGACCGGATGGAGTTTCACGTTTACGAGACCGGCGAGACTGTGCGTGCTGTGCATCGCCCTGTCGTGATCATCACCTCCAACAACGAAAAGGAATTGCCCGACGCCTTTTTGCGCCGCTGCTTTTTCCATTACATCCGCTTTCCCGATATCGACACGATGCGCCGGATTGTCGAAGTGCATCATCCGGGCATCAAAGAGGCGCTGCTGACCACGGCCCTGACCCAGTTCTACACGCTGCGCGAGACGCCGGGACTGAAGAAAAAGCCCTCCACATCCGAGGTGCTGGACTGGCTGAAACTGCTTCTGGCCGAGGATCTTGCGCCCGAAGACCTGCGCGGCCCGACGAGCCTGCCCCGTCTGCATGGTGCATTGCTCAAAACCGAGCAGGACCTGCATCTGTTTGAAAGACTGGCCTTTCTGGCCCGAGGACAAAGATCATGACCCTGACTATCCGCCCGCTTGCCGCCACTGACCATGCCGAATGGCACCGGTTGTGGACCGCCTATCTGGCGTTTTACGACACCATAATGCCCGAGGAAATTTACCAAACCCATTTTTCCCGGCTTCTGAGCGATGACCCACAGGACTTTCATGGCCTGGTTGCCGAACGGGATGGCAAACTGGTCGGCCTGGCCCATTATGTGTTTCACCGCCATGGCTGGACAATTGGCAACACCTGTTACTTACAAGACCTTTACGCCGACCCCGAAGTCCGTGGGCAGGGCATTGGCCGCAAGCTGATCGAGGCGGTCTATGCCGTAGCCGATGCCAAAGGGGCCGCGTCGGTCTATTGGATGACCAACCGCGACAATACCACTGCCCGGCAGTTGTATGACCGGCTGGCAGTGCCCACCGATTTCATGAAATATCGGCGACCTTAACCCCCTGAATCAATATCTTGCGCGTCACTGCTGACGCACAACAAGGGCGCTGAGTCCTTGGCGCAACGCTTGGCCGAAATCGTCGGGGCATGGGTAGTCCTGACGTGATTTATCCACAGTTTTACCCCCAGCTTCGGCTGTCTGGATCGCAGCCCGATGCGAGGTCACTCCGCTGCCTCACATTGTTCGCAACCGGACCGCATCCGCGCGTCAAACCCGGCAGCGACACCCAAGGAGAGCACCCATGGCCGAGGCAAATATGCCCGTCACCGTCCGGCACCTGATCCTACGGACCCTGACCAGTCAGGGCGCGGCATGAGGCACATTGCTGTCCTGACCCTTGCGATCCTGAGTGCCTGCACGCCGATGCAACGCGACGCGCCGCCCAGCCGGGCGATGACGCTGGATGAAACCCTGCCGCCGATGCGCAGTTTCGCCCAAACCGAGGCACCCCAGCCCACCCGGCCCAATGCCGAGATTGTGCAGGATTTCCTTGACCTGACATTCCGGATGGAAAGTGGCCGGGCGATCCCGGAGATGACCCGCTTTGAGGGGCCCATTTCGGTGCGCGTCAGCGGCGAAATTCCTGCCACGCTGGTCCCTGATCTGCGCCATTTGATCGACCGGCTGCGGGCAGAAGCCGGCATTGACATTTTTCTGACCGGCGCCCCCGAGGCGAGCATCACCATCCAAGGGATCAGCCGCGCCGATCTGTCAAGCAGCGCGCCGCGTGCGGCCTGTTTCGTGGTTCCCCGGATCAGTTCCTGGGAGGACTTCAAACAGGCCCGCCGCACCCCGCAAGTGGATTGGACCACCCTGACCCGCCGCGACAAGGCCGCGATCTTTATCCCCACCGATACCGCCCCGCAGGAAATCAGGGACTGTTTGCACGAGGAATTGGCGCAGGCCCTGGGCCCGCTGAACGACCTCTACCGCCTGCCCGATTCGGTGTTCAATGATGACAATATCCATGCGGTGCTGACCGGCTTTGATATGCTGCTGTTGCGTGCCTATTATTCCCCAGATCTGGCCAATGGGATGCGCCGGGGCGAGGCGGCGGCCCGTCTGCCCGCCCTGCTTGCCCGGCTCAATCCCGCAGGCGAGGTCACGGCCGGTAGCCCGCTGAACGACACGTCGCGCGATTGGATTGACGCCATCGAACTGGCTCTGTCCGGTCAGGCCACGCCTGCCCGCCGCCGGGTTGCTGCCGAACAGGCGATCAATCTGGCCCGTGCATTCGGCTGGACCGGGCCGCGCCGGGGCTTTGCGTTTTATGCCTATGGCCGGCTCGAGGTTGGACATGATCCCGATCTGGCACTGGGGTCTTTTACCGAGGCCTTTCAGACCTACCTCGCCTCGCCCGATACCCAACTCCATGCGGCCACAGTGGCGGTGCAATTGGCCGCATTCTCGCTGAGCGCCGGGGATGCGAGCAAAACCATCGAACTGGCCGATTTCGGAATCCCACTCGCGACAGAATCCGAGAATGCCGCGATTTTGGCGACGCTGATGATGTTCAAGGCCGAAGCTATGGCGATGCAGGGCCGCGGCCCCGAGGCTGCAGCTCTGCGGCTGGACAGTCTGGGATGGGCGCGCTACGGCTTTGGCTCTGACCGTAATGTCCGGGCGCGGCTGCGCGAAATCGCCAGCCTGAACCCGCTGAACCAGGGCTGAAACATATGATCTATCCGTTGGGCGGCTTTGTCCTTGGGGCGCTGATTGGCGCCGTCCGGGCCCGGATGCGTGGTGGCAAGTTGCTGGACCTGCTGCAATGGGGGGCGGCGTTTGGTATCATCTTTGGGCTGATTGGCCTGTTTATCATGGTGTTTTTGCTGCGCAGCGCCGTGTAGCCCGCATGTTCCTGCCCTTTCTTGACGCATTGCGCAAAGGGGGGGTTCCGGTCAGTTTGCGCGAATATCTGGGGTTTCTCGAAGGTGTCGCCGCTGGTCTGGCGACCTATGACCCGGACGGATTCTACTACCTCGCCCGCACCACCATGGTCAAAGACGAGCGGCATATTGACCGGTTCGACCGGGCTTTTTCCGCCGCTTTCAAAGGATTGGAGGCGCTGACCCCGGATCAGGTCCTGGAGGCACTGGACCTGCCTGCCGATTGGTTGACCAAGTTGGCCGAAAAGCACCTGACCGCTGCGGAACAGGCCGAAATCGCCGCTCTTGGTGGGTTTGACAAACTGATGCAAACCCTGCGCGACCGATTGCGCGACCAGCAGGGCCGCCATCAGGGTGGCACGAAATGGATCGGCACGGCCGGCATCTCGCCCTTTGGGGCCTATGGGTTCAACCCCGAAGGGGTGCGGGTTGGGCAATCTGAGTCCCGCCATCAAAGTGCGGTCAAGGTCTGGGACAAGCGCGAGTTTCGCGATCTGGATGACCGGGTCGAACTGGGCACCCGCGCCATCAAGATCGCCCTGAAACGCCTGCGCCGCTGGGCCCGCGACGGGGCGGCAGAGGAGCTTGATCTGGACGCCACCATTCAGGCGACGGCGCACAATGGCTATCTGGATGTGCAGACAAGGCCAGAGCGTCGAAATGCCGTCAAGGTGTTGTTATTCCTCGACATTGGCGGGTCGATGGACGCGCATGTCAAGGTGGTCGAGGAATTATTCTCTGCCGCTCGCCACGAATTCAAGACCCTGCAGGCGTTTTACTTTCACAACTGCCTGTATGACGGGGTCTGGCGCAACAATGCCCGCCGCTGGACCGAGCAGACCCCGACCTGGGACATTCTGCGCAGCTATGGCCCTGATTACAAATGCATCTTTGTCGGTGACGCCGCCATGTCGCCCTACGAGGTCACGCATCCGGGCGGGGCCAACGAACATTGGAATGCCGAAAGCGGGGCCACCTGGCTGGCGCGTGCCCGCGATCAGTGGCCTGCGCATCTGTGGATCAATCCGGCAGAGCAGCG
>JANOMH010000661.1:0-4086 GCA_031420215.1 Rhodobacterales bacterium
TTGGTCGGGGCATAAGTCGTCGGCGCTTTCAGCAAACCCGCCAACATCGCCGCCTGTGCCGGGTTCACCTCGGCGGCGGAAATGCCGAAATAGCGCTGCGACGCCGCCTCAAAACCCCGCGTGCCCGCCCCCAGATAGGCGCGGTTGAGGTAGATCGTCAGGATCTCGTCCTTGGTATAAGTGACTTCCATCGCCATCGAATAAACCGCCTCCTGCAGCTTGCGCCACAGCGTGGTGCGGCGGCAGTCCGCCTCGTAAGCGGCCTCATCCTCCCACCTTGCCGGATCGTAGGGCTCGCCAAGGCAGAGCAGTTTCGCGGTTTGCTGGGTAATCGTCGATCCACCATTGCCCGACAACGGCCCGCGCCCTTCGCGCAGGTTGATCGAGACGGCACTGGCAATGCCGCGTGGGGAAATCCCGAAATGGCGGTAGAACCGCTTGTCCTCGGTCGCGACAACCGCATCGCGCAAGTAAACCGACACGGTATCAGCGGTGATCATCCCGCCGAACTGATCGCCACGCCAGGCGAACACCCGGCCGTCGCTGTCCAACAACGTCACCGATCCGCGCGCCCGGCCATCGACCAGGTCACCAACTGGCGGCAGACCCGAGGCGTACAAGAACACGCCTGCGCCCAGTGCCAAACCACCGACCAACCCCAATCGCCAGATTACCGCCCAGATCCGGCGCAACACCCAGCCGATGATCGCGGCAATCCAGCCCAGCGGCCCACGCCTGCGACGGGGCGCAGCTGCCCGGCGGTTGCGGGGCTTGCGCGGCGGTGTCCCGCCCGATTTGCCACTGGCCCGCGCCGCTGGTTTGGCCGCCGCCTTATAGCGCCGCTCTGCCACCAAAGGGCCACGTCTTGCGTTGTTTGTAGCCATGTTCTGCTCTGCCGTTTCGTCTTGTTTTGCCGGACCATAGCGGGCTGCAAAGGAAATGTAGAGCGCGATGAGTCGGCGGCACCACGTTTTTTGACTGCCTGAATTTTATGCGGTTCATCGTATTTGTGCAAAAATTGTGCAATTTTACCTGATTTGTACCTTCGCCCCCTGCCTCGCGACCTTGTCCTTGGGGCGGCACTCGGCCCTTTCTGTCGGCAAGCGTCGTCGGACAACGGCACAACCGCAGATCAAAGCGCAAGGGGACAAATGTGAAACTCATCATCGCTACAATCAAGCCATTCAAGCTCGAGGAGGTCCGCGAGGCGCTGACCACCATTGGCGTGCGCGGCATGATGGTGACCGAGATCAAGGGATTTGGGTCGCAATCCGGCCATACCGAGATCTACCGGGGCGCCGAATATGCTGTGAACTTTGTGCCCAAGGTCAAGCTCGAAATCGTGGTGCCGGATGCAATGACCGATCAGGTCGTGGCCACCATCGCCAAGACCGCCAAGACCGACAAAATCGGTGACGGCAAGATTTTCGTGCTGGATGTGGAAAGCGCCATGCGCGTGCGCACCGGTGAAACCAATGACGATGCGCTGTGAGGGCATCTGAACAGATGCGCAGACACTGCGCCATTAAGCCTTTGGGAAGGAACGAGACGATGACTTTGACGAAACTGAAACCCTATATGGCCCTGGGTCTGTTGGCGGGGATTTGTGCCTTGCCCAGCCTCGGGCTGGCACAGGAAATTCCGCCTGCGACCGTGGACAAAGGCGATGTGGCCTGGATGTCCGTGGCCTCGGTGCTGGTGCTGCTGATGACCGTGCCGGGGTTGGCGCTGTTTTACGGCGGGCTGGTGCGGACCAAAAACATGCTGTCGGTGCTGACACAGGTGTTTGCGATTTCGGCGGTCGTGGCGGTGATCTGGGTGGTCTACGGCTATTCCATGGCCTTCTCCGACGGCGGGTCGATGAACAGCTATGTGGGCGGGTTCTCGAAAGTGTTCCTGTCGGGAGTTGACCTGACCACGCTGGCGGCAACATTCTCGAACGGGGTGTATCTGCCGGAATACTCTTTCGTCATCTTCCAGATGACCTTTGCGATGATCACCCCGGCGCTGATTGTCGGGGCACTGGCCGAGCGGGTCAAATTCTCGTCGCTGATGGTGTTCTCGATCCTGTGGGTGACATTCATCTACTTCCCGATGGCGCATATGGTCTGGTGGTGGGGCGGTCCGGATGTGCTGGCAGCAGGGGCGATTGCGCTGGCAGCGGCGGGCACGGATCAGGCAGCGATTGATGCAGCCAACGTGCTGATCGGGGCAAACGGGATGATCTTTAACTGGGATGCGCTGGATTTTGCAGGTGGCACCGTAGTGCATATCAATGCGGGTATCGCGGCTTTGGTCGGCGCCATCGTGCTAGGACCACGGGTCGGTTTCCGCAAGGAATCGATGGCGCCGCATTCGCTGACCATGACCATGATCGGCGGCGCGTTGCTCTGGGTCGGCTGGTTCGGGTTCAATGCGGGGTCCAACCTTGAATCCAACGCAGTGACCGCACTGGCGATCATCAACACCTTTGTCGCCACCG
Source organism: Rhodobacterales bacterium (assembly GCA_031420215.1). Classification (GTDB taxonomy): domain Bacteria; phylum Pseudomonadota; class Alphaproteobacteria; order Rhodobacterales; family Rhodobacteraceae; genus JANOMH01. The sequence goes on from JANOMH010000661.1 coordinate 2,483, forward strand.
CCGGTGCGGCTGTGGGCTGGTTGCTGATCGAATGGATGACCAAGGGCAAGCCGTCGATGCTGGGCCTGATCTCGGGGGCCGTGGCCGGTCTGGTCGCCGTCACCCCGGCATCAGGGTTCGCGGGGCCGGTGGCATCAATGTTCCTGGGGATGTTCGCAGGCGTCGTCTGCTTTGTCTTTGTCGGCTACATCAAGAACATGTTCAAGATCGACGATGCGCTGGACGTGTTCGGGATCCACTGTATCGGCGGGATCATCGGCGCGCTGGCCACCGGCATCCTGGTCAACCCAGGCTTGGGCGGGGCGGGCATCCCCGATTACCTGAGCGTGCCGGGCACCCTGCAAGTGGCCGACTATGTGTTTGCCACCGCCTTCATGGCGCAGGTCAAAGCCGTGATCTTTACTCTGCTGTTTTCGGGGATCGGCTCTTACATCCTGTTCAAACTGGTCGATCTCACCATGGGCCTGCGGGTCAAGGAAGAGATCGAGCGTGAAGGTCTTGATGTCGCCGAACATGGCGAGCGGGCCTATTCGAACTAGAATTTGTGTCCGGGCCAGAACACCCCGCTGGCCCGGATCCTTTCTCGAAGTGGAACAACGGGTCCTCCCCCTAAGTTGCGTTCACCTCACGGCCCGCCAGCGCCTCTCTGCTGCGGGCCGTTTTCTTTGGCTTTCGGAGTTGCTCAAATACTTCCGCCGGAGGCTCTGACCCCGACACAGGAGCCTCCGGCGGAAGTATTTGGGCAACTCCGAAAATGCAGCGTAAGGTGGGTTTCAACCCACCTTTGCTGTCAGGCTCCGCAGGCCAGAATGGCGCGGGCGAGAATGGGCACCGTGGCCGCATTCAGCCCGGCAATGTTCATCCGGCTGTCGCTGACCAAATAGATGCCGTTGTCAGCCCGCATCCGCTCAACCTGCGCAGGCGTGGCGCCGATCTGGCTGAACATGCCCCGGTGGGTGGCGATAAATTCAAAGCGGTCGGTATTGGTCAGCCGTTGCAATTCGGCGGCGAGTGACTGGCGCAGGGTCAGCATGTTCAGCCGGATCTCCTCCAGTTCCGCCATCCAATCGGCCCGCAGCACCGGGTCGGCCAGAATGGTTGTGACGACGCGCGCGCCATGGTCGGGGGGAAAGCTGTAATTCTGCCGGTTCAGAAAGGCCAGGGTTCCTTGGGCATTTTGTCGCTGCCCCGGTTCAGCGGTGATCGCCATGATCAGCCCGGTCCGTTCGCGGTAGATGCCGAAGTTCTTGGAACAACTGACCGCAATCAGGCATTCGTCCATGGTGCCCGCAATCATCCGGGTCGCGGCAGCGTCAGCCTCCAGCCCGTCGCCAAAGCCCTGATAGGCCAGATCGACAAAGGGGATCGCGCCCTTGGCTTTCAACACAGCGATGATTTCTGCCCATTGGTCAATCGTTGGATTGGCCCCGGTCGGATTGTGACAGCAGCCATGCAGCAAGACCACATCGCCGGGTTTCACCCCGCCCAGATCGGCCAACATCCCGCTGAAATCCACGCCCCGCGTCGCCGCATCGAAATACCGGTATGCGGCCAGCCGCATCCCCAGATAGCGAATGATCGACGGATGGTTCGGCCAGGTCGGA
>JANOMH010000662.1:0-4391 GCA_031420215.1 Rhodobacterales bacterium
GAAAGCCTGCCAGTGTCCGAGGCGATCAAAAAGCAAAAGGGCGACTGGCGGGCGCATATCGCCAACTGGACCGCCGGACTGCATAATCTCGCGGACGCCGGGATTGAGGTGATCTGCTATAACTTCATGCCGGTGCTGGACTGGACCCGAACCGACCTGAAATGGCCCCGCCCGAATGGGGCGCAGTGCATGCGGTTCGATCTGGTTGATTTTGCGGCCTTCGACATTCACATTCTTGCCCGCCCTGGTGCGGCTCAGGATTTCCCGGCGCAGGTGGTGGAAGAAGCAGCAAGCCGCCATGCCGCCATGACCGATGCCGACCGCCAACGCCTGCTGGCCAATCTGGTCTTTGGCCTGCCGGGGGCGGCCGAACAGTTCACGCTGGACGATGTGCGTCAGCATCTGGCCGAATATGATGCGATTTCCGTCGGGCAACTGCGCCAGCACTTGATCGACTTTCTGGCCGAGGTCACGCCTGTCGCGCAATCCCTTGGCCTGCGCCTGTGCTGCCACCCCGATGACCCGCCATTCCCGTTGCTGGGCCTGCCAAGGATCATGTCGACCGAAGCCGATTACAAGGCGGTGTTCAACGCGGTGGACCTGAACGCCAACGGCATCACGCTCTGCTCTGGCTCATTCGGCGCGCGCGCCGACAATGATTTGCCCGGCATTATGGCCCGACTGGGCCCGCGCGTGCATTTCCTGCATCTGCGCAATGTCACGCGCGATACAGACACAATCCCCTGTTCGTTTTACGAGGCTGAACATCTGGGCGGGAACACCGATATGGTCGCCCTGATCGCCGCCATTCTGGCCGAAGAACGCCGCCGCCGGACTGACGGGCGCACCGACTGGAACATCCCGTTCCGCCCTGACCATGGGCAGGATATTCTGGACGATCTGGGCAAACCCGGCCAGCCCGGATACCCCACGATTGGCCGGATGAAAGGGTTGGCCGAGTTACGCGGAATCATGACGGCGCTGGACCATCCCTTGGTCACTGGTACGAATACCCGGTAATAGGCCCTGTTACGGCGAAAAAGTGGAAGTGTAAAAGGCGATGGCCCGACCCCGAAAAATCCCGATCTCTGACACGCCCGGTGCCGACCCCGGCGACCTTGGCCTGCCCGAGGCACTGATCCGGTCCATCGACCCGGCTCTGCCCAAAACCGCGCAGGTTTACGGCATCATCCGGCGGGCCATTGTCGGGCTGACCATGCAGCCCGGCAGCAGCATCAATGAAAAACTGATCTGTGATCAATTGGGCATTTCCCGGACCCCCCTGCGCGAGGCGATCTTACAGTTGAGCGCGGAAAATCTGGTCTCGGTGGTGCCGAACTCGGGCACTTATGTATCAAAGATCGATCTGCAGTCGGTATTTGACGGCCATCTGGTGCGCGATGCCCTGGAGATGAAGGTGATCAGACTCGCCGCGACCAAGATGACCCCGCAATTCGAACGGCAACTGGATTTCAACCTGCATCAGCAGGCCCGGATGGCCGCCGATCTGGACTATGATGAGTTTTATGAACTCGACGAAGCCTTTCACTCGATGATCTGCGAATTCGGGACCTCGGCCTATATCTGGAAAATCGTGAATGGGGCCAAGGCGCAACTGGACCGGGTGCGCCGGTTGTCTTATCCGGTCAAGATCAAGCTGGACCCGATTTTATCCGAACATACCACCATTGCCGATGGCCTGCGCCAGCGCGCCCCCGATGCGGCGGCGGCGGCGATGAAGCTACATCTGGACAGCGTCTTTGCCACGATAGGAGAGTTGATTGCCGAACGGCGCGATTACTTTGCACCAGATGCGGCAGAGGTGTTGAAAGCCTATGTCGGGGGGCGCTGACATGCGCATTGCCTGCATCGGCGAATGCATGATCGAGCTGAGCCAGTTTGATCCGGCGGCCGGGCTGGCCCATGTCGGGTTTGCTGGCGATACACTGAACACGGCTGTCTACTTGTCCCGACTGATGCCCGGATCGGTCAGCTATGTCACTAACCTTGGGACAGATGGGTTTTCAAGCCGGATGTTGACGACATGTCAGGCCGAAGGGATCAACTGCACATTGATCGGTCGGCACGACAGCCGCTTGCCGGGGATCTATGCGATCGAGGTTGATGCGGCGGGCGAAAGGTCGTTCCGCTATTGGCGCGACAATTCGGCGGCGCGGACCCTGTTTGCAGGGGTGGGGGCCGGGCTGGACGATCTGGCCGGGTTCGATGTAATTTATCTGTCAGGGATCACTCTGGCGATATTACCGCCCGAGGTCAGGTCCGCCCTGATTGCCCGGCTTGGGGCTTTGCGGAATGCCGGGCGCCGTATTGTCTTTGACAGCAATTACCGGCCCCGGTTGTGGCCCGACACTGAAACCGCCCGCACGGCCTTTACCGCGATGTGGGCGGCAACCAGCCTTGGTTTGCCGTCATTTGACGATGAACAGTTACTGTATCCCGGCACGACGCCCGTGCAGGTGCTGGACCGGATCGCAGGTCTGGGTGTGTCCGAAATCGCCTTAAAGAACGGAGCCAACGGGCCGCTGATCCGGGCAGAGGCTCGCGATGTGCAACTGACCCTGCCCGCGTCAGGGCATGTGGTGGATACCACTGGCGCGGGGGATAGTTTCAACGCGGGCTATGTCGCAGCCCGCTTGGCAGGCAAGTCCGCAGAGCAGGCGGCGACAGCGGGGCACGGGTTGGCAACGCTGGTGATCGGGCATCACGGGGCAATTATCCCAATCAAAGCAATGCCCCGCCCCGCCGCCTATTCCTGAAAGTAGACGCTTTCCATCATTGCCCAGCTGGCGTGACCGGGCAGCGGGATCTGCATGGCGTCGCATTCTGCCAGCCAGGGTTGGTAGTCCGGATTGGCAGCCAGCCCCGCCATGGCGGCGGCATGATCGGGGCCAGTATATTCATAATAGGCAAATTCATACAGGCGACCGTCGGGCATGACTTGCAGAAAGATATTGAAGTTGCGGATTTGCGCGGCGGCCAGAATGTGGCGCACCCCCGGCCCGGCGTGTAATTCCCGATACCGGACCTCGGATTCCGGTTTCAGGCCGATGACCATGCCAAAGCGTTGGACCGGATGTGTCGCCATGGGGCACCTTTGATCAGCGGATGGGTTGACCTGCGGGGGTTCTGCGTTAACAAGTATACTGACATATTGGTTAGGAACAACCCATGGCCAGCATCACCCGCGTTCAGATTTGCATGGTGGATCTGGTGCCAAAAGTGAAACGCACCGATGCGATCCAAAGCTTTGTCAGTCAGGAAACGCCTTTGGTCACGATCACCGATGCGGATGGGGCGCAGGGCACCGGCTATTCCTACACCATCGGCACCGGCGGCCCTGCGGTCATGTCCCTGCTGCGCGAAACGCTGATCCCCCGGCTGATCGGCCGGGAGGCGGAAGAGATCGAGCGGATCTGGCGCGACCTGCTGTTTGTGACCCATGCAACTGCGGTGGGGGCCATAACCTCGCTGGCTTTGGCGGCGATTGACACGGCCCTGTGGGACTTGCGCTGCAAACGGGCGGGGTTGCCGTTGTGGCGGCTGGCAGGCGGGGCCAAGTCCGCGATCCCACTTTATTCCACCGAAGGCGGCTGGCTGCATATCGAACCGGCAGCCTTGGTCGAGGATGCCTTGGCAGTGAAGGCGCAGGGCTTTGCCGGAGCCAAAGTCAAGGTGGGCAAACCATTGTTGGCCGATGACCGGGCGCGGTTGGCCGCAGTTCGTGCCGCGACCGGCGATGATTTTCACCTGATGGTGGATGCCAATCAGGCGTTCCATTACCACGAGGCGCTGCTGCGTTCCCATATGCTGGCCGATCTGGGGGTTACATGGTTCGAAGAGCCGATGCCCGCCGATGACCTGACCGGGCACGCCCGGCTGGCGGCCGCATCTCGGGTGCCTATCGCGGTGGGCGAAAGCCTGTATTCCCCCGGCCAGTTCGCCGATTACCTGCGCGCCGGAGCTTGTTCCATTGTGCAGGTCGATGCGGCCCGGGTCGGGGGGATAACCCCTTGGCTGAAAGTGGCGCATATGGCCGAGGCGATGAATATCGCCGTGTGCCCGCATTTCCTGATGGAACTGCATGTCAGCCTTGCCTGCGCCATTCCGAACAGCTGGATGCTGGAATACATCCCGCAACTTGATGCGATCACTACATCGCGGCTGAATATCGAACGCGGTCAGGCGCGACCTCCTGAATCCGCAGGGCTCGGGATTGACTGGGACTGGAACGCGATCCGGGCGCAAACGGTCGAGGGGTCGGCTTGGCAGGTTTGAAGGCCCGCTCAGGACGCAGGCAACCGCAGGCGGGCTGCTTCGATAACGCCGAGCCGCTGGATATCAGTCAAAGCTGTGGCAAGTCCGGCCACAAA
>JANOMH010000663.1:0-3769 GCA_031420215.1 Rhodobacterales bacterium
GCCACCGCATAGGTCGCAGTCAGCGACGCGGCCGACAGCGCCACATTCGAGGTGACAGCCCCGGTCGGACCAACCGGACCGTAATGCACACCGTTTACCGCGAAATACACCGCACCCGACTCGCCAATGCGCAGGGTTGGCGGTTCTTCGGTGGATGGAACCGCATAGGTATCGCCTGCGTTCAGGATACCCTCGTAGATCACCGACCCATCAGCGCCACGCACCCGGACCCAGGCCGGGCGCACAGCGACAAGCTGCACGCCAGGGATCGGGTCGGCGGTAACCTGGACTGCCGGGCTTTGCAGGACGGGGCCAATCACCGGCTGGCCCATCACCGTCTGGCCAGACGCCGCGATCACCGCATCCTGAACCGCATTCACCTCGATTGCTGGGGCCGCAGGGGTAAGCGTGGCAATCGGGCCGTCACGCGCCACCAGCACCGGCACATCCAGCGCCTGTGGCCGATAGAGCCGGTCCAACGCCTCGGGCGAAGGTGCGACAAATGCGCTCAGGTCATTTTCGGCGCTGGTATCTGCCCGGGTGGCCCCGGCCAGCGGGTCAACTTCGGCAACCACTGTGGGGGCCTGATCAATCGGTGCAAACTGGACTTTCTGGACCTCTTGCAGCACGGTCCAGCCACCATAGCCCAGCCCCGAGATCAGAGCGACCAACACCATGATCGACCCGATAGCGCGCGGCTCGATCCCCGAAAAGAACCGGTCTGACGCGGGAATGAACGGGGTGGCAGACGAGGCAAAGATGTCCTTGCCGAGGCCCGAAGCGGCCAGCCGTTCCTCGCGCGTGGGTTTGACCGACGAGGCGGCGGCAGACATGCCATGCGCAGTGGCAAAACCGCTTTCGCGACAAAATGTATCAAACGCCCAGTCCGGGTCCATGTTCAGATAGCGGGCATAAGACCGGACATAGCCGGCAATAAAACCGGGGGTGTCAAAGGCTGTTGGGTCGGCATTTTCAATGGCGGCGATATAGGCCGCCTTGATCTTGAGCTCGCGCTGCACATCAAGCAGACTTTTGCCCAAAGTAGCGCGTTCTCCGCGCATCATATCGCCTAAGCGCAATTGGAAGGCATCAAAGCCCTTGGCCTCAACACCCTCAGCAGCTTTTGCGCGCCTGAAGCCCCGCCCGATCATGCAGTTGTCCCGTAGCCTGCGTCCCCAGCGACCCTGTTATCGATTCGATAATTATTAGGTCCCCACACCCCCGCTTAGCATGAACAAAAACGCACTGCATCCGCAGAAAACGTTAACTTGCAAGCTCGGCGCGATTTAGCGCACATTGCGACCACAGGTTGTCTAGTGCGCCCACCAGCGCATCAATTTCGCGCGGCCCATGCACCGGGCTGGGCGTGAACCGCAGCCGTTCGGTGCCGCGCGGAACGGTTGGAAAGTTGATCGGCTGGACGTAAATTCCGAACCGGTCAAGCAGCATATCCGACAGAATTTTCGTATGTTTGGGGTCACCGACGATCAAAGGCACTATATGCGACCCATGATCGATGATCGGCAGGCCCAATCCTTTGAGCCGGTATTTCAGAATCTGCGCCTGAATCTGGTGCCGGGCACGCAACGCCTGATCCTGTTTCAGGAACGCGACCGAGGCTGCCGCCCCTGCCGCGACGGCAGGTGGAAGCGAGGTCGTAAAGATGAAGCCGGGGGCATAGGACCGCACCGCATCGGCCATTTTTGCCGAACAGGCGATATAGCCGCCGAACACGCCAAACGCCTTGGCCAAAGTGCCGTTGATAATGTCGATCCGGTGCATCAATCCGTCACGCTCGGCCACACCACCCCCGCGCGGGCCATACATGCCCACGGCATGGACTTCGTCCAGATAGGTCAACGCGCCAAACTCTTCTGCCAGATCGCAGATCGCCTTGACCGGGGCGAAATCACCGTCCATCGAATAGACGCTTTCAAACGCGATCAGCTTGGGCAGATCGGCGGGCAAAGCCGCCAGCAGCTCGCGCAAATGGTCCATGTCATTGTGCCGGAAAATCCGCTTGGCCCCACCATTCCGCCTGATCCCCTCAATCATGCTGGCATGGTTCAGCGCATCCGACAGGATCACCAGGCCCGGAAACAGCAGCGGCAAGGTGCTCAGGGTTGCATCGTTGGCCACGTAGGCTGACGTGAACAGCAGTGCTGCCTCTTTGCCATGCAGATCGGCCAGTTCCGCCTCCAGCTGCTTATGCCAGACCGTGGTGCCGCTGATATTGCGGGTGCCGCCCGACCCGGCACCGGTCGCGTCCAGAGCCTTGTGCATGGCGTCCAACACCACCGGATGCTGCCCCATGCCCAGATAATCATTGCCACACCAGACCGTCACTGGCCGTTCAGACCCATCCGGATGGTGCCAGGTGGCATGCGGATATCGGCCGTTCGTGCGCGCGATATCAATAAAGGTGCGATAGCGGCCTTCGGCATGCAAACGGCCAATCGCCATGTCCAGACCAGCGATGTAATCCATGGGGCTATCCTTATTTCGGCGCAGTCAGTTCGGGTCCGTGGCTTGTATTGGTCTTATAGTCTGACTTTGGGCTGAACAATACGCTACAATTTGACGCCCCTTTCACATTTATGCACAACAGATGGCTGGACTCGGCGCAGGCGGGGCGTAAGCTTTGGGGCAAACATGGGATTTACCGCATGGCCAAGATACTCGACCCAGTACTCGACCCCGTTTTGGCCCGCATTGATACGGATCTGCCCGCAGCCGTTGAGCGGCTGTTGGATCTGTTGCGGATCCCCTCGATCTCGACCGACCCGGCGTTCAGGGATGATTGCGACCGGGCGGCGGACTGGCTGGTGGCGGATCTGGCCAGCATCGGGTTTGCGGCCAGCAAACGGGCCACACCCGGCCTTCCGATGGTCATCGGGCATGCAGAAGGGCCGGGCAAACACCTGATGTTCTATGGGCATTATGATGTGCAACCCGTTGATCCGCAGACATTATGGACCAAACCGCCGTTTGAGCCGGAACTGCAAGACACCGCCAAAGGCCGGGTAATCCGGGGGCGCGGCGCGTCTGATGACAAGGGCCAGCTGATGACCTTTGTCGAGGCGTGCCGGGCGTGGAAAGCGGTCCACGGCACCCTGCCCGCCCGGATTTCGATGTTTTTTGAAGGCGAGGAAGAATCCGGATCACCGTCGCTGATCCCGTTCATGAAAGCGAATGCGGCGGAACTGACGGCTGCTATCGCGCTGATCTGCGACACCGGCCTGTTTGACCCCGATACGCCCGCAATCACCACGATGCTGCGGGGTTTACTGGGCGAGGAAGTCACCATTCAGGGCCCGGCGATGGACCTGCATTCGGGCACCTATGGCGGGGCGGCCCAGAATCCGGCGCGGGTGCTTGCGCGGATCATCGCCGGTTTGCATGACGAAACCGGGCGGGTGACAGTGCCGGGATTCTATGACGGCGTGCCGGAACTCAGCAACGCGCTGCGGGCGCAGTGGGATGATCTGGGGTTCGACGGGGCAGCGTTCCTGCGCAACGTGGGCCTGTCGGTGCCGGCAGGCGAGGCCGGGCGGTCAGTGCTGGAAATGATCTGGTCGCGGCCCACCTGCGAAGTGAACGGGATCAGCGCGGGCTATACCGGCGACGGATTCAAGACCGTGCTGCCCGCCAAAGCCACGGCCAAGATCAGCTTCCGGCTGGTGGGCACGCAAGACCCCGACGTCATTCGGGCGGCCTTCCGGGCCTATGTCGACGCCATGCTGCCTGCCGATTGTACCGCGACATTCCA
>JANOMH010000664.1:0-3854 GCA_031420215.1 Rhodobacterales bacterium
CTGTTTAGTTCCAAAAGTGGCATTGCGAGGCAGGGGCAAACATGGATCTGGGAATCAAAGGTAAACGGGCGTTGGTGTGTGCGGCCTCAAAGGGCCTCGGTCGGGGCTGTGCCGAGGCTTTGGCCGAAGCGGGCGTTGATCTGGTGTTGAATGCCCGTGGGGCAGAGGCGCTTGAGGCGACAGCGGCAGCGATCCGCGCCAGGTTTGGGGTGCAGGTCACCACGGTGGCCGCCGATATCACCACCGAGGCTGGCCGCGCCGCTGTTCTGGCGGCCGCTGGCCCGGTCGATATCCTGATCACCAATGCCGGTGGTCCGCCGCCCGGCCTGTGGTCGGACTGGACCCGCGCCGATTTCATGGCCGCCATTGACGCCAATATGCTGACCCCCATCGCGCTGATGACGGCGCTGATGCCCGCGATGATGGCCAAGGGCTGGGGCCGGGTGGTCAATATCACCTCGCAGTCGGTCAAGGCCCCCGTCGCACAACTTGGGCTGTCCAACACCGCCCGCACCGGGCTGACCGGCTATGTCGCGGGAACCTCGCGGCAAGTGGCGCAGGCCGGGGTGACGGTGAACAACCTGCTGCCGGGGATCCATGCCACCGACAGGGCGGTCAGTCTGGATCAGGGCGTGGTCAAGGCGCGCGGGATCACGATGGATCAGGCGCAGGCTGAACGTGCTGCCAGCATTCCCGCCCGCCGCTATGGCACCCCCGCCGAGTTTGGGGCGATGTGTGCGTTTTTATGTTCCCAACATGCCGGGTTTATCGTTGGCCAGAACATCCTGCTGGATGGTGGGGCGACGGTGGCGACAATCTAAAGTCCTTGCGTCACGCGGCCTGCGTGGTTATTTCCGCCTAACCCGAGAAGTTTAGTCGGACATAGGATCGCCCTTGCCGCAGCCCCCCCGACTTGAGATCAGCCATATCAGCCGCAGTTTTGCGGGTCGCAAGGTGGTTGACGACGTGTCGCTGTCGGTGATGCCGGGGCAAGTGACCTGTCTGCTGGGCCCGTCTGGCTGTGGCAAATCGACGACTCTGCGGATTATCGCCGGGGTGGATATGCAGGATTCGGGGTCAATCCATGTCGATGGCCGGCTGATCAGTGACACGGTGACACGGCTTCCGCCCGAGGCGCGTGGCATCGGTCTGATGTTTCAGGATTTCGCTCTGTTCCCGCATCTGAGCGTTGCCGGTAATGTTGGCTTTGGGCTGAAAGGGCGCGGGGCTGTGCAGCGCGCCCGGGTGGCTGATCTGTTAGCCAAGGTTGGCATGTCGCGCCACATCGACGCCTATCCGCATCAATTGTCTGGTGGCGAACAGCAGCGGGTGGCTTTGGCCCGCGCCCTTGCGCCGCGTCCGCGCATCATGCTGATGGACGAGCCGTTTTCCGGCCTTGATGACCGCCTGCGCGATGATATCCGCGATGAAACCCTGGATGTGCTGAAAGCCGAGGGCACGGCGGTGTTGCTGGTGACCCATGAACCCGGCGAAGCCATGCGCATGGCCGATGAAATTGCCCTGATGCGCGATGGCCGGATCGTCCAACGGGGCGCCCCCTATCACATTTACAACGCCCCCGCAGACCGCGAGGCCGCCGGGTTTTTCAGCGATATCAATGTGATCACCGGGCGGGTTCAGGGCGCATTGACCGAAACTGCCTTTGGTCAGTTTCTGGCCCCCGGCGTGCCGGACGGAACCGATGTGGATATTATCATCCGGCCCCAACACCTGAAGATCGACTTTGACCGGGCCGGGCGCGGCCCCCACCCGACCCCGCTGGAGGGAACCCCCGCCCGGGGTGTCGTGGTCCGCGCCCGGTTTATGGGCCTGGAAAGTCTGGTCGAGTTCCGGATGGATTTCGACGGCTCGACCTTACGCGCCAGGGTCCCGTCGGTGTTTTTGCCCAAGCCCGGCACACCACTGTGGTTGATGATTCGGCGGGACCGGTGTTTCGTATTTCCAAAGAAGTAACTTTTATGCGCTCCGCGCGGGGATATTTAAGACCCAAAGAAATTGAAAACAGGTCTAGGTTTTCAGGGTCACATAGTCGGCCAGCGATTTGCCCGGTTCGTCGATGAAAAGCTGCGCCAGGACTTTTAGCGCCTCGATCCGGTCCACGCGCAGAACTCTGAAATCATTGCGCAATTCGCACCATACCGCTACCCTCCAGACCCTTCCCCAATAGTCCAGCTGGAGCGGCCGCACGGCGCGGTCGATCAGGTCACCAGTGGTGTTGCGGTAGCTCAACGCCAGTTTCTGGCGCGCCCGGATCGCGGCGCGCAGCTGGGGCAAGTGCTGGAACCCCTGGGCCGCATCCGCAAACGGATAAACCGCCAGGCCAAACGCAGCCGGGGCACCGCGCCGTTCTTCGGGCAACACCGCGTCCAGTTTGACGGCCAGCGATTTGGCCGCCAGTTGCAACGCTTCATCGCCAGATTGGCCAACGCTCGCAATGCCCAGATGCAAAGCTTCCAACTCGGTCAGGGACAGGTTCAATGGCGGCAGTGTGATCGCCGCCGTGGCCATATAGCCAAGTCCGCGCGCCCCCTCGATCGGCACGCCCGACGCGATCAGGGTGTCCATATCGCGATAGACCGTCCGCAGCGAAACCGCCAGTTTATCGGCAATATCCTGCGCCCGGTGCAAGCGCCCGTCGCGCAGGATCTGGATCAGGTCAAACAAACGGTCCTTGCGCAGCACGGGTTTCACTTTCGGAGTTAAGATCAGGGATCCATTATGTCAATTTTCTGACAACTGCCAGATTTTTGGCACAAAAACAACGTCAGGACCGCGTTCGTCCTGCAAAACCATGGGTTTTGGACTTTTCTTACTGGTGCAGAGGCCCTAATTCGGATTTAGGAAATCAAACGCAGCCTCATGCCTGGGGCCGAAAGGGAGTATAATCATGCTTGGTGGACATTTCAGCCCGATCGGGCTTTTGCTGATCGCAGTTGTCGTTCTGGTTCTGTTTGGCCGGGGCAAAGTTTCGTCGCTGATGGGCGAAGTCGGCAAAGGCATCACCGCTTTCAAAAAGGGCATCGATGACGGCAAGCAAGACGCTGACGCCGCTGTTGCCGCCCGCGACGTGACCCCGCCCGAGACCAAAGATAACGTCTGATCAGACCGAAGGGGCGTTTGAATGTTTGACCTTGGCGGCGGCGAGATGTTGCTGATCGGGATCGTGGCCCTTGTGGTTGTCGGTCCCAAGGAATTGCCCGCTTTGTTTCGCACCGTCGGTCAGTTCACCGGCAAAGCCCGGTCAATGGCGCGTGAATTCACCAGGGCGATGAACTCGGCCGCCGATCAGTCGGGCATGTCTGAGTTGAACAAGACGCTGAAAGGCGTCGCCAAGCCGATGTCTTATGCCGCTGACCGGCTGCGCGAAACCACCGGGCTGGCCACGTCGAGCCTGAACAACATCAAACCCGGTGGATCGACAGAAAAGCTGGCCGCTGAGCGCGAAGTGACCAAGGCCAAGATCGCCGAAGCCGCTGCCAAAGCAGCTGAGGCCCGCAAGGCTGCGGTCGAGGCGGTCAAGGTCGAAGAGACAATCAAGGCCGAGGTGCAGGCTGCGGCTGTGACCGCCAAAGCCGCGTCAAAGCCGCGTAAACCCAAAGCCGCCCCGGACGTCAGCGCAGAGGCTCCGGCCCCCAAGCCGCGCAAATCCCGGGCCAAGCCGAAAACCGGTGAGACCGAATGACCAAGACCGACGAAATCGACGAGTCATCAGCCCCGCTGATGGAGCATCTGATCGAGCTGCGCACCCGCATCATGTGGTGCCTGTTGGCGTTTACCGTGGCCATGGTGGTCTGCTTTCTGGTCTGGAACCCGATCTTTGACTTTCTGACCCG
>JANOMH010000665.1:0-3280 GCA_031420215.1 Rhodobacterales bacterium
ACAGCGGCGGGCGGCACGGGCTTGCGCGGCATCGTCATCCCGACCTGTTGCGGCAGGATCGAGGCCAGCGCCAGGGCGGCCACCATGGTGGGGGGCATATCCAGACCCATGACGCCGTAGAGCTGGGGAATTTCCTCGAACAACTCGTCCAGTGCCGGGCCGGTCCGGCCAGAAATCACGATGACGCTGACCGCCCGATTACGGCTTTGGCTGACACAGGCACAGGACTGGCTGATCCGGCCCGACCGGGTTTCGGTCAATATCAGCACATCGATCATTTCACTGCGGATATAGCTGCTGGCGGCGGTGGCGGATTCCACGCAGATCACCTGAAAGCCCTTTTTCATCATCGCGGCCCCCAGGCGCGCCTGCTGCCCGTGATCGTCGCCCAATATCAGCACCTGCATTACCTGTCCTTCGCGTTCATGGTTTACCCCTTGGGTGCAGCATAGAATCAGCTTGGTTAAACCTTTCTGAAAATCCGGGCCTATTTTCTAAAACTCTTGGCCCCGCCCGGATTGCCGCCTATAGGACGATCCAAACAACCGGAGCCACCCCGCGATGCGCAGTGCCACCCTGACCCGCAAGACCGCCGAGACCGCCATCACTGTCACGCTTGATCTGGACGGCACCGGCGCTTATGACAATCAGACCGGCGTCGGGTTCTTTGACCATATGCTGGACCAGTTGGCCCGCCATTCGCTGATTGACCTGACCATCCGGGCACAGGGCGATCTGCATATCGATGATCACCACACGGTCGAGGATGTGGGGATCGCCCTTGGGCAGGCGTTGGCGGCAGCCTTGGGCGACAAGCGTGGCATCCGCCGCTATGGGTCCTGTCTGTTGCCGATGGATGATGCACAGATCCGCGCCGCACTGGACTTGTCCGCCCGGCCCTATCTGATTTTCAACGTCGCCTTCCCGACCGCCAAAATCGGCACATTCGACACTGAACTGGTGCGCGAATTCTTTCAGGCATTGGCCACCCATGGCGGGATCACCCTGCATATCGACCAGCTGCACGGGCTCAACAGCCACCATATTGCCGAAGCGACGTTCAAGGCCGTTGCCCGCGCCCTGCGCGACGCGGTCGAGGTGGACCCGCGCAAATCCGACGCCATCCCGTCGACGAAAGGTGCGCTGTGACCGATTTCACGGCGCTGGTCGATTACGACAGCGGCAACCTGCATTCAGCGCAAAAAGCCTTTGAGCGCATGGCGTTGGAGGTCGGCGCAGGTGCGGTAGTGGTCACCTCTGACCCCGATACCGTCGCCCGCGCCACCCGGATCGTGCTGCCGGGCGACGGGGCCTTTCCGGCCTGCCGGGCCGCTTTGAACGCGGTGCCGGGGCTGGCCGTGGCGATTGCCGACGCAGTCGAACGGCGCGCCGTCCCCTTTCTTGGGATCTGTGTCGGCATGCAAATGCTGGCCACGCAGGGCCACGAATACGAACCAACCCCCGGCTTTGACTGGATCGGGGGGCAAGTGACCCGGATTACTCCGGCCAACCCGGCGTTCAAAATCCCGCATATGGGCTGGAATGATCTGGTCATTGATGCACCCCATCCGGTGCTGGCCGGTCTTGCCACCGGCGATCACGCCTATTTCGTCCATTCCTGGGCGATGCAGGTCGACAACCCGGCGCATCTGCTGGCGCATGTCGACTATGCCGGGCCGATCACCGCCATTGTCGGCCGGGACAACATCATCGGCACCCAGTTCCACCCGGAAAAAAGCCAGTCCGCCGGGCTGCGGCTGATCGGGAATTTTCTGGGCTGGAAGCCTTAACCCCAGGGCGGAATGGGTTTTCCCGGAACCACGCCGCCGCAAACCGATTTTTTCGAAAAAATCGCAGCGGAGTTTTTGAAAACTCCGTTTTGACCGACCGGCAAGGCTGTGATTGCACGACAGGCAAACCCGGTCTAGGCGCGCTTCACCACCCGTCGCAGTAACCGCCCGTCAATCGCGGCCAAGCCACAGGCAATCAGGCCAAAGCCCGCGATTTGGCGCGGCTCCAGCCCTTCGCCCAGAATGAACACCCCCAATAGCGTGGCACTGACCGGGATCAGAAACGTCACCAGCAGCAGATTGGTGGCCCCGGCAGAGGCCAGCAGCTGGAAATAAATCAGATAGGCCAAGGCAGTGGACAGAACTGCGATGCCGACCAGGGCCCCGGCACTGTCCAGATCGGGCAGGCCCATGTGCCAGGGCTGATCGACCCATACCCAGACCGGCAACAGGATCAGCGTCGCAGCACTGACCTGCCCAAAAGCGGTGCTCAGCGGGGCCAGCCCCAGCTTGCGAAACCGCCGCCCCCAGACCCCGGCGCAGGCATAACACATGGCCGCCAGCAGACAGGCGCCGATGGCGCGGATATCCAGCGTCGCAACCGGACCTGCCATCATCACCGCAACCCCCGCGACCCCACAGGCCACGCCCGACAGCTTTGGCAGGGCCAACCGTTCGTCCGTCGTGGCCATGTGCGCAACAAGCACCGTCCACAGCGGCGTCGTGGCATTCAGCTCGGCGGCCAGTGACGAAGTAATCTGCCCCTGCGCCAGAACGAACAGGCTGAACGGCAGCGCATTGTTCAAAAGCCCCATCACCGCCAGCGCCGCCCAGACCTTGCGGCCGCGTGGCATGGGAATGCCACTGACAATCAGGGTCAGGCCAAGGACAAGTGCGGCCAGGCTGACGCGGGCCCAGACGATGGTCAGCGCGGGCAGGTCGGCGACGGCGATTTCCACAAAGAAAAACGATCCCCCCCAGAGGACCGACAGAATGAGCAAACGTATCCAATCTGCAATGGCCATCCGACCTTCCCCTTGTTCCGGCTCCGCTTATGACTGCGGCCCACCCCATAGGCGACCCGAAAGCTGCGAATTGGGCCGGGGCCTTGCGGCGCGGGCATTTTGCAGCTTAACTTTGCCGATGCCGGATTTGCATTACACCGACCCGATCCTTGCTGCGGTCTATGACCTTGACAGCGGCTGGTCCGAAGACCGGGATTTCTATCTTGCGCTGGCTGGGCCTCCACCCCAGCGGATCCTCGATCTGGGTTGTGGCACCGGACTGCTGGCAGAGGCTTTCGCCGGTCTGGGGCATCAGATGACCGGGGTAGACCCTGCTGCGGCCATGCTGGACGTGGCGCGAGCCAGGCCATTGGCGAGCCGGATCAGCTATGTCCAATCCACGGCACAGAATTTCCGGTCAGACCAACGGTTTGACCTGATCATCATGACCGGGCATGCGTTTCAGGTCCTGCTGACCGACGCCGA
>JANOMH010000666.1:0-2855 GCA_031420215.1 Rhodobacterales bacterium
CGATGACCGGGTCCAAACCATCATCGACCGGGTTCAGGCGGGCAACATCTATGTCAACCGCAACCAGATCGGCGCTGTAGTTGGCAGTCAACCCTTTGGCGGCGAAGGGTTATCCGGGACCGGGCCAAAGGCCGGTGGGCCTCATTACCTGCCCCGGTTGCGCCAGGACCCCGCGCCGGTGCGAAGCACAAACTGGACTTCCTCCGATGACCTGACCACCTTGCCGCAGCGCCTGACCACCGCCAGCGCGACCCAAGCCCTGCCCGCCCCCAGCGATCTGCCCGGCCCGACCGGCGAATCCAACCGGCTGTCCCTTGCCCCGCGCGGCCCGATCCTGTGTCTGGGGCCGGGAGCACAGGCAGCGGCGGCGCAGGCGCTGGCGATCCGGGCTTTGGGCGGGATCGCCCTGCCTGCCGCCGGGGACATTCCTGCAGCGACTCTGTGCACCCTGCACCCGCTCGCCGGGGTCATCTGGTGGGGCGATGCTGCAACGGGCAAGCAGATCGAAACCGCCCTGTCCACCCGGCCCGGCCCGATCATCCCGCTGATCAACGGGATGCCCGACGCCGCCCATGCCCTGCATGAACGGCATGTCTGCATCGATACGACTGCCGCCGGGGGCAATGCCGCATTGCTGGCCGAGGTGGGTTAAAACCCACCTTACCCGACCAGAGTAAGGTGGGTCTTGACCCACCCCCCCCTTGACCCACCCCTGCCCAACAGCCACTCCTGTGGCCATGACCACCCTTCCCGCCCCTATCGCCCGCTGGTTCACCACCCGCGGCTGGACCATCCACCCGCATCAGCAGGCGATGCTGGACCGTGCTGCCGATCCTGCCTTGCTCCTGATCGCCCCCACTGGCGGCGGCAAGACCATGGCCGGGTTTCTGCCCAGTCTGGTGGAATGCGCAGAGGGGCGGCACCCCGGCCTGCACACGCTATATGTCAGCCCGCTCAAAGCCCTTGCCGCCGACATCAAGCGCAACCTGGCTGCACCTGTCGCCGAAATGGGCCTGTCCATCCGGATCGAGGACCGGACCGGCGACACCTCCTATACCCAAAAGCGCCGCCAACGCGCCGATCCGCCGCATATCCTGCTGACCACGCCGGAAAGTCTGGCCCTGCTGATCAGCTACGAGGATGCGCACCGGATGTTCGCCGGGCTGCAACGGGTGATCGTCGATGAAATCCATGCTTTGGCCGAATCCAAGCGCGGCGACCAGCTGATGCTCGCGCTTTCCCGCCTGCAAACCCTCGCCCCCGGTCTGCGCCGGGTCGGGCTGTCGGCCACGGTCGAAAACCCCGGTGCCATCGCCCGGATGCTCGCCAAAAACCCCGACCCCTGCGAAATCCTGCTCGCCGATCCGGGGCCGGAACCCGATATCTCGATGCTGGTCACCGAGGAACGCCCGCCCTGGGCCGGGGGTGGGGCCAAATACGCGATTCCGGCGGTTCTGGAACAGGTCAAACGCCACAAAACCACGCTGATCTTTCACAACACCAGGGCACAGGCCGAGATTTTTTTCCACAACCTCTGGCTCGCCAATACCGAGGATCTGCCGATCGGCATCCACCATGGGTCCTTGTCGCGGGAACAGCGCGAACGGGTTGAAAGTGCTATGATTGCCGGGGACCTCCGGGCCATCGTTTGCACCGGGTCACTCGATCTGGGGATCGATTGGGGTGATGTCGATCTGGTCATTCAGGTCGGCGCGCCGAAGAACGTCAAACGCCTGATCCAGCGCATCGGC
Source organism: Rhodobacterales bacterium (assembly GCA_031420215.1). Classification (GTDB taxonomy): domain Bacteria; phylum Pseudomonadota; class Alphaproteobacteria; order Rhodobacterales; family Rhodobacteraceae; genus JANOMH01. The sequence continues at coordinate 1,752 of JANOMH010000666.1, forward strand.
CGGGCCAACCACCGCTACAACGCGCCGTCCAAGGCGCTGCTGGTGCCCGCCAACCGGTTCGAAGTGGTGGAATGCGTGGCTGCACTCGAGGCCGCAAAGGCCCATGATCTGGACGGCGATCCCAAGGGCCCCGGCCCGCGCGACGTGCTGTGCCAGCATATCCTGATCGCGGCCTGTGCCGGGCCGTTCGATGCCAATACCCTGTTTGCAGAGGTGAAAACCGTCGGCGCCTATGCCAGCCTGACCCGGCCCCAGTTCGACGCCTGCCTCGATTTCTGCGCCACCGGCGGCTATGCTTTGCGGGCCTATGACCGCTGGCAACGGCTGCAATTCACCAATGGCATGTGTCACCTGCGCGACCCCCGCGCTGCACAGCGGATCCGGATGAACATCGGCACGATACAGGATACCGATACGCTCAAGGTCCGGATGCGCGGGTCATTCCAGATGCTGGGCGAGGTTGAGGAGGCCTTTGCCGCCACCCTGACCCAAGGCGACACTTTCCTGATCGGCGGGCAGATCGTGCGCTACGAGGGCTTGCGCGAACTGACGGTCGAGGTCAGCCGGAATGCCAGCAAAACCCCGAAAATCGCCACCTTCATGGGGACCAAATTCGCCACTTCCACCCAACTGTCGGCGCGGATATTAAGGATGTTCCAACAGCCCAGCTGGCCCGAATTGCCCGGCCATACCGCTTGGTGGCTCACACTGCAGCGAACCTTGTCGCAATTGCCCGAAGCAGACCGGATTCTGGTGGAAACCTTTCCCCATGACGGACGGTCACATTCCTGCTTTTACGGGTTCGCCGGGCGCAATGCCCAACAAACCCTCGGGCTGCTATTAACCCAGCGGATGGAGGCGCTGGGGCTCCAACCCCTTGGGTTTGTCGCCACCGATTATGCGACCCTGATCTGGGGGCTGGAAGACCTGCGCGATCCCGCCCCGTTGTTTGCCGGGGAAAACCTGCGGGCGGGATTTGAGACATGGCTGGCCGGAAATGCAGTGATGAAACGCACCTTCCGGGCCAGCGCCACCATCGCCGGGCTGATCGAACGCAACAGCCCCAGTGCGAAAAAATCCGGGCGGCAGGCGACGTTTTCCAGC
>JANOMH010000667.1:0-4048 GCA_031420215.1 Rhodobacterales bacterium
TGCCTTATGAAACCGTGTTCGAAGAGGCGCGGGCTTTGGGGTATCTTGAGGCCGATCCGAACCTTGACGTCGGCGGCATTGATGCCGGGCACAAACTGGCCCTGCTCGCCGCCATCGCCTTTGGCACCCGCGTTGATTTCGCAAATGTAGAGTTGGAGGGGATCGGGTCGGTCACCATCGAAGATATCCGGGCCGCCGCCGACATGGGCTTCAAGATCAAGCTGCTCGGCGTGGCGCAAATGACCGGGCGCGGGCTGGAACAGCGGATGTCGCCGTGTCTGGTGCCGGCTTTAAGTCCGCTGGGGCAGTTGCAGGGTGGGACCAATATGGTGGTATTGGAGGGCGATTCCGTGGGCCAGATCGTGCTGCGCGGCCCCGGTGCGGGGTCTGGCCCGACTGCCAGCGCTGTCCTGTCCGATATCATCGACATCGCGCGTGGGCTGCGCCTGCCGACGTTTGGGATTCCGGCGGGGCAGTTGCGGCAGGCGCGGGCGGCGCGGGCAGCGGTTCCGGCCCCCTATTACCTGCGGATGCAATTGCTGGATAAACCCGGTGCTTTGGCCAAAGTGGCTCGGGTTCTTGGGGATTCAGGCATTTCCATCGACCGGATGCGCCAATATGGGCACGAGGATACCACCGCCCCTGTACTGATCGTGACACACAAGACCACGCGGGCGGCATTGGACGAGGCTTTGGCCGGGTTTACCGGAACGGGTGTGGTGTCGGGCGATCCGGTGGCGATCAGGATCGAGGCGGTTTAGTTGCCCAATATCGGGAGCTAAATGGTAGCCGCGCCGCCTGTTAGCGGTCACAAGCCTTGTGCGACGGGGCAGCCTCGGGTTACGCCGGGGTATCACCCAGAAACAGGATTGCCGCATGCCCCAACCTTCTGAATTCCAAGACCGCCTTTTGTCGCTCGGCCTGGCCCGGGTTTCCGAGGCGGCTGCAATTGCCTGCGCTAAACTGATCGGGCGGGGCGACGAGAAAGCCGCCGATCAGGCCGCCGTTGACGCGATGCGCAAAGAGCTGAACAAGTTGGACATTCAGGGCGTGGTCGTCATCGGCGAGGGCGAACGGGACGAAGCGCCGATGCTATATATCGGCGAGGAAGTCGGCTCGGGGACCGGCCCTGCGGTGGATATCGCGCTGGACCCGCTGGAGGGGACCACCCTGACCGCCAAGGACATGCCCAATGCGCTGGCCGTCATCGCCATGGGGCCGCGCGGGTCGATGCTGCATGCACCTGATGTCTATATGGAAAAGCTGGCGATCGGGCCGGGCTTCCGGCGCGGCGTGGTCACTCTCGACATGACAGCCTCCGAACGGGTCTCGGCGCTGGCTGCCGCCAAGGGCTGTTCGACGACAGATATCACCGTCTGCGTGCTGGAACGGCCCCGGCATGAGCAAATGATCGAGGAATTGCGATCAACCGGGGCGGCAATCCGGCTGATCACCGATGGCGACGTGGCGGGGGTGATGCATTGTGCTGAACCCGCTGTGACCGGGATTGATATGTATATGGGCTCGGGTGGCGCGCCCGAAGGGGTGCTGGCAGCGGCGGCCCTGAAATGCATGGGCGGACAGTTGTTCGGCAAGCTGTTGTTTCGCAACGATGATGAACGGGGCCGGGCGCGCAAGGCCGGGATCACCAATTTCGACCGGGTTTATACCCGCGATGATCTGGTGACAGGCGATGTGATATTCGCGGCTTCCGGTGTAACGGACGGCTCATTGGTCTCGGGGATTAAACGCGGGATCGGGTTTGTCACCGTCGAGACCCTCTTGATGCGGTCGAAAACCGGGTCGGTCCGCAGGATGCAATATCGCAGCCCGACGCATTGATTTTTCAGGTGGGGTGGGTTGAAACCCACCTTACTCTGCAGTTTCGGAGTTGCTCATATACCTCTGCCAGAGGCTCGGGCTGCCGTGTCAGAGCCTCCGGCGGGGATATTTGGCAACCCAAAGAAGCTGCAGAGTAAGGTGGGTTTCAACCCACGCCGCCCTTGCCAAAGCGCCGGGATTCAGCGCAAAACCGTTGTTATGGTTGCATTCCTGAACGTCGAACATTCCCTCAGCGGACGCCGCTGGATTGGCCCTACCGCCGAAGATGACCGGCTGGCCGAAGCCATGGTGCAGGCAACCGCCCTGCCCTTGTCTTTGTGCCGGATTTTGGTCTCACGTGGGGTTCCGGCCGCGGGTGCTGCCGCGTTCTTATCCCCTAAACTCAAAGAGTTGCTACCAGATCCATTGCTCTTGAAAGATATGGCACAGGCGGCAGGGCGATTTCTGAGCGCTGTGCAAACCGGCGAAAAAATAGCGGTTTTTGCCGATTATGATGTCGATGGCGGGGCATCGGCCGCGCTGCTTTTGGTCTGGTTGCGCCAAATGGGCCGGGATGCGACCCTGTATATCCCGGACCGGATTGATGAAGGTTATGGCCCAAATGAACCCGCGATGGCCGATCTTGCAGCCAGGCACGACCTGATCGTTTGCGTCGATTGCGGAACCTTGTCACACGGGCCGATCGCGGCGGCTGTGGGCGCCGATGTTATTGTCCTTGACCATCACCTTGGCAGCGAAACCCTGCCTGCCGCCTATGCCGTGGTCAACCCGAACCGACAGGACGAGACCGGCGACCTGGGGCATCTTTGCGCCGCGGGAGTGGTGTTTCTGCTTTTGGTAGAGTTGGGCAGACTTTTGAAATCGCAGGGGAAATCCGGCCCTGATCTGATCTCCCTGCTCGATCTGGTGGCTCTCGCCACTGTGGCCGATGTCGCCCCTTTGATCGGTGTGAACCGGGCCTTTGTCCGGCAGGGGCTGGTCGTCATGGGCCGGCGCGAACGGATCGGAATTACCGCGCTGGCAGATGTGGCAGGCATGGATGCCGCCCCCAACACTTATCATCTGGGGTTCCTGCTGGGCCCGCGTGTCAATGCCGGAGGCCGGATCGGCAAGGCCGATCTGGGCGCGCGCTTGCTGGCCACCACTGACCGCCACGAAGCCGCCGGCCTGGCCGCCAGGCTGAACCAGCTCAATGACGAACGTCGGGCGATTGAGGCCGATGTCCGCGAAAAAGCCCTTGCGCAAGCCTTGGCACGGGGCCTTGACGGGCCATTGGTCTGGGCTGCAGGTGACGGTTGGCATCCGGGCGTGGTGGGCATCGTCGCAGCCCGGTTGAAAGAGGCCGCAAACCGGCCTGCCGTGGTGATCGGCCTTGATGGCGATATTGGCAAAGGCTCTGCCCGGTCGGTCAATGGGGTTGATCTGGGGGCCGCCGTGCAACGCGTTGCCGCCGAAGGCCTGTTCGTCAAAGGCGGCGGTCACAAAATGGCCGCGGGGTTGACCGTGGCCCGCGATCAGCTGGAACCCGCAATGGCACGGCTGGCTGAATTGCTGGGCAGACAAGGGGCAGGCAGCGGTGGCCCGGCTGATCTGCGACTTGACGGGCTGCTGATGCCGGGCGCCGCCACGGTCGAGCTGGTAGCACAAATCGAACATGCCGGGCCATTTGGTGCCAGCGCTTCTGCCCCACGGTTTGCATTTCCTGATGTACAGCTGTTTTTCACCAAACGCGTTGGCACCGGGCATCTGAAGTTTACCTTTGGCGACGGACTTGGCGCACGGCTTGATGCGATTGCCTTTGGGGCGATGGACGGGCCTTTGGGGCCTGCTTTGGAGGCCCATAATGGGGCCAGGTTTCACCTGGCTGGACGACTGGAAATCAACCTTTGGCAAGGGCGTCAGTCGGTGCAGTTGCGCCTGGAAGATGCCGCGATGGCCAATCAAGCTTTGGCTGGCAATCACTTCAAACCGCATAGATAATTTCGAACGAATCCCCTTGCCCTTGTGTATTGCTTTGCCTAAAAGCCCGACACCGACTGTGGCCCGTTCGTCTATCGGTTAGGACATCTGGTTTTCAACCAGGCAAGAGGGGTTCGACTCCCCTACGGGCTGCCAACTTATCATTTTTTCTCTTTCCTTTCAATGGGTTGTGACATGGTTATGTCCAACATTACGGGAAGGTTGGACAACTTTTGTTCTGCGTCTG
>JANOMH010000668.1:0-2865 GCA_031420215.1 Rhodobacterales bacterium
GGCAGACCGCCACCTTCGCCGCCCCGCAGTCCAAGAACTGTCCGGGCTTTCCCGCTCCACCATTTATGACCTGATGGCTAAAGGTGCATTCCCGCGCCCGATCCGTCTGACTGCGAAAGCTGTGGCTTGGCGGGAAAGCACAATTGCGGAATGGCTGGCCCAGCGCCCGACCACCGACCCTGCATAAAAAAGAAACCCCGCACTGGGCGAGGTTTCGGCAGTCTGTATTTACATTCCGACTATGCCACACCCCCCGGCGCGGTTCAATCCCCTTGAACCGAAAGGCTGACCCAATGTCTCTTTGGCACTCGAACGAAACCCAAGTCTATCGGTGCTGCAAAGCCCTGCTGGACGGGCGCACTATCAGTCACAGAAGTGAAATCCGCGAAGTGAATGGCTGGCGCTTGGGCGCTATCATTCACAGACTGAGAACGACATATCACTGGCCAATCGTGGCCGACTATCGCGGGCCGGAAAATGTCGCCTATTACAGCCTGCCCCCCGGCACAGACCGCACCCGTCTGCAATTCCCGCCCAGCGCCAAGGCTTTGGCACAGGGGGCCGTATCATGACCGATGCCCAGCACCTGACCCAAACCCTTGGCGGTCACTGGCGCGGCCAGTCGGGCAATGCCCCCTGCCCGATCTGTCAGCCCGAACGGCGGCGCGACCAAGACGGGCTTTCGCTGCGCAATACGCGCGGGCGGCTTTTGCTGCATTGCCACAAGAGCGATTGCGCCTTTGTCGATATTGTCCGGGCGGCGGGCCTGCCCCCGGATTCGCCCAATGTTGACCCCAATATCAACTGGATGCCTCGAACGGTCGCTGTCCAGAATGACGCAAAACGCGAACGCCAAGCCAATGCGATCTGGGCCGAGACCACACCCCTGCCCGGAACTCTGGCTGAAACGTATCTGCGCGGGCGGGGCATCACTTGCGCCTTGCCCGATACTCTGCGCTTTCATCCGCATGGCTGGCACCAAACCGGGCATCACCGGCCCATGTTGCTGGCCCAAGTGGAAGGCGCGGCCCGGTTTGCCGTGCATCGCACCTATCTGAACCCCGAGGGCGGCAAAGCTAAAGTTGACCCGCCCAAGGCCATGCTGGGCACCTGCGCGGGCGGTGCTGTGCGCTTGTCACAGGCCGATGGGCCGCTGGTGGTTTGCTAAGGGATAGAAACTGGCCTAAGTCTGCTATGCGGCCTGCTACGCGGCCCTGCGACGGTGTGGGCCGCCCTGTCCACCTCTGGCCTGCGCGGGCTGCACCTGCCCCCGGTGGCGGGCCGCCTGACCATCGCCAGCGATGGCGATGCCCCGGGGCGCGAGGCCGCACAGGCGCTGGCCTTCAAGGCACAGGCGCTGGGCTGGAAAGTGTCGCTATTGCCTGCCCCGGATGGCCGCGATTGGGCTGACATTGTCGCCCTGAAACGGGGGGCCGCATGTTGACCGCGCAAGATGACCCAAAGGCGCTTGGCGCTTTGGCTTGGGCACTGGACCCTGACAAGCCAATCGACCCGCCCGAACCCGTGGCCTTTACCCCCGAGGGGCCGCAACCCCTGCTGCGCCCGCCCCCCCCCGGCGCTGATTATCCGGTGGACGCCTTGGGGCCATTGGCCGAGGCGGTGCGGGCGGTGCAGGGCATGACCCTGGCCCCTGTAGCCATTCCCGCCCAATCGGCTTTGGCCGTGGCATCGCTGGCCGTGCAAGGCTTTGCCGAAGTGGAAACTTTGGGCGGGTTTGCGCCCCCGTCGCTCTATTGCCTGACTATTGCCCGGTCGGGTGAACGTAAAACAGCCTGTGACGCGCCCTTGATGGCGGCGCTGCGCCAATTTGAACGGGATGAAAACATGGCATTGGGCAAGGCAAGAACCAATTGGGTCAATAAACTGGCCCTTTGGAAAGGTGACCGCGACAAAATCTTGGCCGAGGCGAAAAACCCAAAAGCTGAAAAGCGCACGGCGGCGCTGGCCGATCTGGACGCCTTGGGGCCGGAACCCGTGGCCCCCCCGTCTGCTAACCGAACAGTGACCGAACCGACCTTTGAGGGTCTGACCAAGCAATATGTCGATGGGCAACCATCGCTCGGGGTTTTTACCGATGAAGGCGGGCAATTTATCGGGGGCCATGCGATGAACAGCGACAATCGCACAAAAACCATGGCTGGGCTTAATAAGCTATGGCAGGGCGACCCAATACAGCGCACCCGGGCGGGGGATGGGTCCTATACCTTGTTCGGGCGCAGGCTGGCTGTTCACCTGATGATGCAACCTGATGTAGCAAGGCCGTTGCTAGCCGATGGCTTGGCCACTGGCACCGGGTTCCTGCCCCGGTTTCTGATAACCGAACCGCCCAGCACCATCGGGACAAGGTTTTCCGCCAATGCCCAGCGAGATGATTCTGCGCTGTGGCGACATGGGAACCGCTTGCGGGCCATACTCGACACCCCCTTACCGATGGACCCGGACAGTCGTGAACTGACCCCGCGCCAATTGCCCCTGTCCCCCGAGGCGCGGGCAAAACTGGTGGCCTTTGCGGACCGGATCGAAGGGCACCAAAGGGCCGGGGGCAGCTTGGCCCATATCACGGGGTTTGCCAGCAAGGCGGCGGAACAAGCGGCCCGAATAGCGGCGGTGCTGACCCTATGGCAGGACTTGAACGCAAGTGAAGTGGACGCCAAAGAAATGGGCTGGGGCATCGCCTTGGCGCAGTTTTACTTGTCCGAGGCCCGGCGCTTGTCCGACGCGGCCAGCATATCGGTGGAGACCTCACAGGCCGAGGCATTGCGCGTCTGGCTGGTGGAGCGCTGGGCAGACAAAGCCATGCGATTGGACCGCGACCCCGAGACCATCACGGCGCGGGATATTGTC
>JANOMH010000669.1:0-11362 GCA_031420215.1 Rhodobacterales bacterium
GGTGATCCTTGATGGTGCAACATGCGTGGGTTTCACCCACCCTACGTAGGGTGGGTGAAACCCACGCATTATCAATAATTTACCGCCCGCCGATCACGCCAATATAGTCCGACACCCAGCGATAATAGGGCACGCAATCACCTGCGGGGCAGGATGACACCGGCGTGGTCCAGAACCGGATTTTGTCGAAATCATCCATACCATTGGCCGTGCAGCCCGCAGCAGTCTGTAGCCCACGCCCATCAGTGCAAGCGGCAGGCACCACCGGATTGCCGCCAAACCAGACCGACAGATCGGATTGCAGGTTCGACGACAGCGTGTGTTCCATCCACATATAGGCGCAATTGGGATGTTCGGCATCGACATGCAACATGGTCGTATCGGCCCAGCCGGTGGCCCCTTCCTCGGGGATGGTCGATGCAATCGGCAAGCCTTCGACCTGCAGCGCGATCACCTGGAAAGGCCAAGAGCCAGAAGCGACGACCCCTTCATTTTTGAAGTCATCCATCTGGATATAGGCATCATGCCAATAGCGGCTGACCAACGTGCGCTGGACGCGCAGCAGGTCGAGTGCGGCAGCATATTGCACGTCATTGAGTTCATAGGGCGAGGTGATCCCCAGTTCCGGCTTGTGGAACATCAGGTACTGGGCCGCGTCGGCAATATGGATCGGGCCGTCATAGGCCTGTACCCGACCTTTGTTGGTCTGGCCATCGGGCAGGTTCATTTCCTCGAACACCACGTTCCATGATGTGGGCGCGGTCGGGAATACATCCGTGTTATACATCAGCACATTCGGCCCCCACAGATAAGGCACGCCGTAATGCACGCCATCGACCGTATGCCAACCGGCATCGGCCAGACGCGGGTCGATATTGGCATAGGACGGAATCAGCGCAGTGTTGATCGGCTGCACCCGGTCGCCTGCGATCAGGCGCAAAGAGGCATCGCCCGAAGCGGTAACAAGGTCAAACCCGCCTTCGTTCATCAGGGCAACCATTTCGTCACTGGTATTTGCGGTCTTGACGGTGACCATGCATTGGGTGGCCTCCTCGAACTTGGTGACCCAGTTATAGGCGGCATCGGTTTCACCGCGTTCAATGTAACCGGCCCAGGCCACAATGCTCAGCGCGCCTTCGCCGGGACCGACTTCGGTCATCTCGGCAAGCGCTGGCCCGGTTGCCATGGCGATCATCGCCAGAACCGAGCAGGATTTGGTCAGTGTATGCATTGGCAGTCTCCCCATTGGTGTAACCGGGCTGCAGCGCCCGTTTTTCATTGAGGCAACTCTGGGCTGGCCTCAGTGCTTTCGCAATTACAATTATCAGAAAATTGGTATCGGAAAAATCGATATCTCTGGTTTGCAGCGTAAGGTGGGTTTCAACCCACGCCCAGCTCAGGATCACCTTTGCCGCAACGCCTGTTGCGCCTGTGAAATCGCGATGAAATCGCTGGCTGCCACCGACAATGGCGCGCCTTTGCGCCAGACGATGCCAACCTGCACGACCGGCAAAGCACCACTGACATCCCGACTTTCGATCCGGTCACCTTCCAGCGACCAGGGCCGGTAAACCAGATCGGGCAGCAGCGCCACCCCGGCCCCGGTGGCCACCAACGAGCGGACCGCTTCGACCGAGCGGGTCCGAAAGGCAACCTTGGGGCGGGTGCCAAGGGCAGACAGCAGATTGACCGCCTCATCCTCCATCTCGTCGATGTTCAGCATGATCAAGGGCTCGGCGGTCACATCAGCCAGACTGATACTGTCCTGGCTGGCCAAACGGTGGCCCAGGGGCAGCCACAGCCGGAATGGTGACACTTCAAGGATTTCTGCTTGCAGCGCAGTCCGGTCGCGCAGGTTTGAGGTGACCATGACGGCGACATCCAGCTCACCGCCGATCAGCAGATGCTCCAGATATTCGCCGCTATCCTCGATCGCAGTGACGGTCACCTCGGGATTGGCCCGGCGGTATTTCGACAACAGGTCCGAAATCACATAGCCCGCCATCAGCGATGTCACACCCAGCGCCAGTCGCCCCTCGGGCCGGTCCCGGTCTGCGGTGACAGCCGCCCGCGCGCCGGCCACGCCTGACAGAATCGCTGTCGCGTGGCGCAGGAACTGGTGGCCTTTGTGCGTAATCGTCAACCCGCGCGAATGGCGTTCGAACAGGCGGACACCCAGATCGGCCTCAAGATCCTTGACCGCCTCGGTCACTGCCGATTGCGAGATCGACATCACCTGTGCGGCTTGGCTGACAGACCCATGTTCCGCTACAGCGGTGAAATATTGGAGTTGGCGCAGGGTAAAGGGCATATGTGATCAGACCAGCCAGGGAACGGGCGCAGCTTAGGCGGCGGCGGCGCGATTGACCACGCAGACATAAGTCCAGTTCAGAACCGCGTGATTGCCGGATCAGTTATCTGTCAAAGCAGTTGAATGCCGCGCGATTGCATGGTCTGATCGGCCCCGCAAAATGGAGTGCGCCAATCCGATGACCCGCCACCTGCCCCGCCCCGGCCTAAGCCGACGTGGATTGCTTAAAGGCGCTTCTGCCTTGGGCGCGTCGTCCTTGCTGTTGCCGTTTGGGATGCAGGCAGCCATGGCCCAGCCGCGCAACGGCGGGGTGCTGCGGGTGGCTTTGGGGCATGGGTCCACCGCAGACAGCTATGATCCGGCGGGTTGGACCAATGATTTCGCGGCGTTTTTCGCCACATCCCGGCACGGCTATCTGACCGAGATTGGCCCGGATGGGCAGCTGATCGGCGAAATCGCTGAACAGTGGCAAACGGCGGATGCTGTCACCTGGGTTCTGAAAATCCGGGCCGGCGTCAGCTTTCATTCCGGCAAGGCGTTGACTGTCGACGATGTGATCGCCTCGCTGAACCATCACCGGACCGGGGGTTCGGCGGTGGGGCCTTTGGTCGATAACATCGTTGGGTTGCGCGCCGATGGCCGGAACCTGATTGTCACATTGGCACAGGGCAATGTGGATTTTCCGTTTCTGTTGTCGGATTATCATTTGCCGGTGTTGCCTTGCCATGCTGGCCGGTTGGACATCACCTCGGCCGACGGCTGCGGGCCCTACCGGGAAGTGACTTATCAGCCGGGCGTTGCCGCGACGTTGGACCGTAACCCGGCCTATTGGAAATCCGGTCGCGCCCATTTCGACGGGATCGAAATTGTGACCGAATTTGACTGCGCTGCCCGGCAGGACGCGCTGATCAGCGGCGCGGTTGATCTGATCGACGGCGTCGACCTGTCGCGGGTGATGGACCTGAAGCGGGCACCGGGGTTCAGGGTTTTGGCAACCGCCGGAACACGCCATTTGGGCTTGGCGATGGACAGCCGGTCAGTTCCCTATCGCGACCCCAACCTGCGATTGGCCCTGAAATACGCCATCGACCGCGAGCAGTTGGTGACCGAGGTCTTGCATGGCTACGGCCATATCGGCAATGACCATCCGATCGGCCCGACCAACCGCTACTTCAACACCGACCTTGCCCAGAAATCCTATGATCCCGACCGGGCCAGATACCATCTGGCTTTGGTAGGATTTGACCGGATCGACCTGACCGTCACCACGGCCCAGGCCGCGTTTGACCAGGCCCCCGGTTTGGGCGCGCTTTTTGCCAAGTCCGCCGCGCAGACTGGCATCAACCTTTCTATGAAAGCAGCGCCGGACGACACCTATTGGGCCCAAGTCTGGCGCAAGCAGCCGTTCTGCGCCACTGCGTCCAGCGGGCGGGCGACCGAAGATTGGGTTTTCAGCACCGGTTACGCCAGTGGCGCCCGATGGAACGACGGATATTGGGAAGACGCCCGCTTTGATGCATTGTTGCGCATGGCCCGGTCGGAACTGTCTGACGACAAGCGCCGCGAGATGTATTGGGAAATGCAGGCGATCTGCGCGGATCAGGGCGCAGTTGTGACCCCGATGTTCGCCTCTTACGTTATGGCGCATGGTGACAGGCTGCAACATGATGAAGTGGTGGGCGCAAATTGGGCGCTGGACGGATTCAGGGCGGCGGAACGCTGGTGGTTTGCCTAAGGCCAGACAGTGGTAGGCTTGGGTTGGTGGCCACAATGCTGAAATCTGCCGGTTCGACCGGCACGAAACAAATCAAGGAAATGCGCATGTTCAAGGCTTTACTGGTCGAAAAGGCCGAAGACGGGACCACCAGTGCCGCAGTGCACATGCTGGACGACGACCGTTTGCCAGTTGGGGATGTCACCGTCGCAGTCGAATACTCGACACTGAATTACAAAGACGGGCTGTGCCTTGGCGCGGGTGGCGGGTTGGTGCGCAACTGGCCGCATGTGCCAGGGATCGATTTTGCCGGAACGGTCGAGGCCTCGGATGACCCACGATACAGGCCGGGCGACAAAGTGATCCTGACCGGATGGCGGGTCGGCGAAAGCCAGTGGGGCGGCTATGCAACCAAGGCGCGGGTCAAGGCGGATTGGCTGGTGCCGCTGCCTGCAACACTGACCACCCGTCAGGCCATGGCCGTGGGCACAGCCGGATTGACCGCCATGATGGCTGTCATGGCGCTGGAAGACCACGGACTGACCCCGGCCAAGGGTGAAGTTCTGGTCACCGGGGCAGCGGGCGGCGTTGGCTCTGTCGCTGTGGCGATCCTGGCGCATCTGGGCTATGCCGTCGCGGCCGTCACCGGCCGGCCTGAAACTGAAAGCTATCTGCGTGACCTGGGGGCGGCGCGGATTGTGCCGCGGGCCGAACTGGCCGAAACGGTCAAACGTCCGCTCGAGGCGGAAACCTGGGCCGGCTGCATCGATGCAGTGGGCGGGCCGATGCTGGCAAGGGTGCTGGGCCAATTGAAATACAACGCCTCAGTCGCCGCTGTAGGGTTGGCAGGCGGGACCGCATTGCCGGCCACGGTGATCCCGTTTTTGCTGCGTGGAGTGAACATTCTGGGTATTGATTCCGTGCTCAAGCCCTATCCAGACCGCATGCGCGCCTGGGGGCGGATTGCAAATGACCTGCCGATGGCCAAACTGGAAGCCATGGTCCGGCCAGCAGTGCTGACTGATCTGCCCCAACTTGGTGTCGATATTCTTGCAGGCAAAGTTCAGGGCCGGGTCGTTGTGGATGTCAACAAAGGCTAAGTCAGTCGTCGGTTTGGATACAGCAGCTCGGCCAATTCCAGGGCTGATACCGGATACGACAGGGCGTAACCCTGCAATTCATCACAACCGATGGATTGCAGAATTTTAACATGCTCTGCCGTTTCCACCCCTTCGGCCAGAACCTTGATCCCTTGCAAATTTCCGATATCGACAATGGATTGAACAAGGTGGCGCTGTTTGTCAGAGCGGGTAACAGGTTCCACAATAGAACGATCAATCTTTAGCCGATCAGGTTTGAGTTTCAGCAGGCTGACAATTGAAGAATGACCACTGCCAAAATCGTCCACCTCAATTCCGATCCCCAGCGCCCGAATACAGGCAATGTTGGTGACCTGAATTTCGTCCGGTTCATCCAGAAAGATAGATTCGAGAAACTCAAATGACAAAACTCCGCTCGGAATCGGGGCCCTCATCAATTCGAACGCGAGTTCCGGATCACACAACCGACGGCCCGAAATATTGATTGACAAGCGAGGAACGTACAATCCCGCACTCTGCCAAATGGCCAAATCCGCCAAAGCCAATTGCAAAACAGCCTTATCGATGCGATCAATGATCTGCAGTTCCTCAGCAAGGGGCAGGAACTCGCCGGGTGTCATCACGCCATGAACAGGGTTGTTCCAACGCACCAGTGCTTCAATTCCGGCAAGCTCTAACGTATCAGACCTGTATTGCGGCTGATACAGACAAAAGAATTCATTCTGGTCAAGACCTGTGAGTAGCTCGTCTGATCTTCTTTTCTTTTCCAGCGCCTCACGTTTCATATCGTCATTGAAGACTGTACAGCCGCCCCGACCACTATTTTTAGACCGGTACAACGCCATATCTGCATTGATGAACAGGTCGTTCCCCTCAATATCGCTGCCATTGGCATAGGCTATGCCGATACTGACGCCACATCTGCAATCGTGATGCATGTATTTCATCGGCATTGCGGATCTGGAAATGATTTGCCGGGCCAAGGCTACCAGAACTTCTTCCTCGGGCGCATCCTCAATAAAGACCGCGAATTCGTCGCCTCCCACCCGCGCAACAAGATCGTTTGCGCCGACAGTTTGGCGCAATACACTTGCGGTTCGGATCAGAACGGCATCTCCGGCGGCATGGCCCAGAGTATCATTGATTTGCTTGAAACGATCAAGATCGACGTGCAAAACGGCAAAACGCTTGTTGCGGGCGGCCGGGTTGTCAACGCTGGCCTGCTGCACCTGATCCAACATCCTGCGGTTTGCCAGCCCGGTCAACGCATCATGGAGTGAGTTATACTCCATTAACGCCCTGGCCGCTTCGAGCTGGCTGTTATGTTTCAGGGCAATGGCATTGGCGACTTTCAAATCATGCGCCAACTGAATATCCTGCGTCACATCCCAATTCAGTCCCAGCAATTTGGGTCCATCAAAACCGTCATCTATATAGCTGGCGCGGCTGCGAACATGCCGAACAGTCCCGTCCCCGCGGACAATGCGATAGTCCAGGTCATAATCATCCTTTGCGCCATGTGCGGCAATCGCTCTGGCAATAATTCCTTCGCGATCCTCAGGATGCAGCGATCTTTCCCAAATGTTGTGTGGAAGAGGAGAGTTATCTGTCGGTAAGCCATACATTTCACGCATGGCTGCATCCCATTCAACATCATTCGTCGTCAGATCGAATTCCCAAACACCAACTTTTGATGCCGCAATCGCCAGTTCCAACCGACGCGATATCCGCCTTACCCGCTCTTCCGATGCCTTTATATCAGTAATGTCTGTATCAGTTCCAACATTTCGGGCTGCCCGTCCATTTGCATCCCGCCTGACGACTTTGCCCCGGCTCAGGATCCAGATCCAGCGTCCATCCTGATGCCGCTCACGATATTCCAACTTAGTGATATCTTCGTCGGATTTCTCCTGCCGTTCTATTTCATATTTGACATTCTGCAAATCATCTGGATGAACGCGACCGATCCAATTTTCAAACGCAGATTCACCAGTATCAGTTTCAGACAGTCCGCGCATGTGAAACCACTGCGGCGACAGGAAATTTTGTCCCGAGACCATATCAATGTCCCATAGCCCTTGTTCCGTGCTTTCCTGCGCATTTTTCCAGCGGATTTCGTCGTTCGTTAATTGGCTGACAGTTGCCTGGGCTGACTTAATGGCGCTGATGTCGGTATCCGTGCCGACATAGCGGGTTGGATTGCCGGTAACATCCCAGGCGATCGGTCGACCCCTGCACATGATCCATAGCCAATGGCCGAGTGAATGCCGCTCTCTATATTCAAAATGTACGTCTTTGAGTAATCCTGCCTCTAAATCTGAGGTAAATTGTTGCGTTAAATCCAGATCGTCAGGGTGAATTTTGCTAAACCAATCCACTTCATCCGCGCCGCGCACATGTCGGTTAGGAAGCCCCCGCATGTCGTACCATGTTTTGGAGTAATATTTGATGCCGGTCCTGATGTCATAGTCCCAAACGCCTTGCCCCGCCCCCTCAAGTGCCGCCTCCCAATCCAGGGCGGGGCTTGGCGGTGTTCTTGCTTTGCTCTGCACCAAAAATCCAAACAATCCGCCAAATTCGGCAGCGATCACTGTAATCTCGGCCTCAAAAGCCGGATCACCGAGCTGAATATAGGCGGGAGTGGTTTCTTTGCTCAGCAGGCTTTGCGATCTCTCGACAAGTTCGCACAGCTCTTTGGCTTTGGCATCCGCACCTTTGCCGGACAAAAGCGAGAAAAACTCTGCACCAACGAGGGTTGCAGACGTTCGGTTCAAAAGAGCCGCCATTGCCTGATTCAACTGAAGAATCAACAGGTTGCTGTCAAGCAACAGTGCAGGCACAAGGCTATGCCGGATCAGGTTATCTATGGCGCTAAAGCCAGAATGGGCCTGGGGGGCGTTCACGATTTCTCCGACAAAGACGACATCTTGGGTTGTTTTTCATAAGAGCAAAGCCCTTGAAGCCAAGTTAACGCCATTCCGCCAATGGAATCAATTGTCGGTAAACTTTTACTCAGGTGACGCTGCGCCAGCGGGTAAAATTGCCGGTTAACCTTGATTAACGGTCTGAGCCCGGCTTTGAATATCGCTCACTTCGCTTTCTGATTGGTGCAGCCCCACATCCTCGAGCAAATGCGGCGACAGGCTGTGCAGCCGTTCAACCGACTGGCGCAAGTGCCGGTCATTGACCCAATCCCGCCACTTCCGCCGGATCACCGAAAAGAGCCTGCGAGCCGCGTCGACCTGCTTTGGGCGCATTGTGGGGAAATGGGTGGTCGCGGTTTCGGGGGCGTAAAATGCAAACTGTTGGTCGATTTGGGGGGTGGTTTCGGCGAGTATCTGATTGAAATCACTGTGCAGTAACATGATGAACGCCTTTCTTTTGCTAATGGAGGGCTGCAAGAGACTATCGGTAACCTGCCTGAAAGTGGTGGCCATCGCTGTTCCCGGCGGAACACGGATACAATTGTCCCCGATCACGGGTTCCGCTAAGGTCAATCGGTGCAAATTACTGCGCCTGGGGGAGAATCTTGGATGGCACGCATGCCCGAAGTTCTGGAGCCGGTCCTTGGTGCGTTCAAGATTTTTTCGACCCTCGACACTGACAGCCTTGCCGCACTTGCCGCTGCTGGCGGTCGAAAAAGCTGGGCCGCCGGGGCGACAATTTTTCAACGCGGCGACCAAGGGGACTATTTGCTGGCCATCACGGCGGGCCGGGTCCGGTTGTCTCTGGGCACACCGGCTGGCCGCGAGTTGGTGTTGCGCCATGTCGGCCCCGGCGAAATTATTGGCGAGTTGGCACTGATCGACGGTGAACCCCGCTCGGCTGACGCTATTGTGGTAGAGCCTTTGACTGCCGTTGTCGTGCCACGCGCGCGCTTTCTGTCCGCAGCCGAAACCCATCCTGCACTGGCGATGGCCGTGGCCCGCTATTTGGCTTCGCTGCTGCGCAACACCAATTATCAAATGGAATCCATTGCACTTTACGATCTGCGTCTGCGCCTGATCCGGTTCATCCTGTTTACCGTCGCGCAGGTTCACGGTGACAATCCCGGTCTTTCCCCGACGCTACGCCTGGGGTTGAACCAAACCGATTTATCCTCGGTCCTTGGGGCCAGCCGGCCCAAGGTGAATATGGCACTGCAGGCCCTGATCGCCGAAGGCGCGCTTTGCCGCAAGGGTGAGGGGTTGATCTGCAATCTGGCGCTGCTGAACGACTTGCTTGACGCCGAAGATGGCCAATAATCAATAAATATATTTTGGAAAGTGCGTTGCCTGTTCCCCAAGGAACAGTGCGGAAATGTCAACTCTTCCAATCTGTTCATACCGAAACAAGCCTGCAAAGAGCCGCGCCGGACCCTGTGATGTGAAGGTGAGTGTCATGTCTCAGACCGCGCGAGTTTGCACCAATGTCGGTCGTGTCTGCCATATCAAGGACACGCAGATGGTCCGGTGCCCCGCTGGACCATCACCCCGGCCAAGGTATTTTCCGCGGTACCGGGTAACTAAACGCTTTGACCGCTCTCCCGGTCGAACGTTCATTTAAGACGCGCTCTAGGAAGGGTTGCGGTTCAAGCTGGGCGCAGGGCGGTACTCCCCTGCGCCCTATTTGCTGGCTGAAACACCTTTCACGGCGCCGCTCTTCCCTAGGGTGAAAAGCGATAAATTTAGTCGCCCTACGAAATCGAAGACAATCCCAACTAACTATGGCAATCTCACCCCATTGCGTTTGGGGTCTGACGCTTATGTCTGAAAAGAAACGGAAAATTGCCATTTTGGGCGGCGGCGTCGGTGCGATGACGGCCGCCTTTGCCCTCGCGTCAAGCATTGATGCCAAAGATCGATTCGAGATTACGGTCTATCAGATGGGCTGGCGGTTAGGGGGCAAGGGGGCCAGTGGCCGGAATGCCGCACAGGGCCAGCGGATCGAAGAACATGGGCTGCATGTCTGGTCCGGGTTTTACGACAATGCCATCGCCCAAATCCGGCAGGTTTTCGCAGAGTTGCAGGGCGAGCCGGGCGTGTTTCAGTCATTCGAGACCGCTTTTGTGCCGCATAACGATATCATGTTGACCGAACCGGATGGGTCGGACTGGAAAACCTGGGTAATCCGGCCGCCCATTCTTGAGTCGGTTCCCGGATCAGGCGGTCCGGGCCTTACTCCGTTGCAGATGTTCAAGGCCGTGGTGGCTTATGTAAAATCGTTGATCGAGCAGACCAGCACGGACCCGGGCGCAGGCGCTCATGTGGACCCGGTACAGGTGTTGTCGGCGGCGCATCAGGCCCAGGTCAGCGGACGTGTCGGCGCGCGCACTCTGCATCCAACCCTGCACCATTGGCTGCATGCGTTGACAACAGCGCTGCCTGATGATCCGGCGGCCATCAGCGACGCCGACAAAGCAGCTTTGGTCACATTGACCCGTGAAGTGCATCTTGAGGCACAGGCCCGGGCCGCCATCCGGGTGATTGCCTCCGACTGGACCGATGACCTGCGCCGCCTGCACATGACGATAGATCTGGGTGCGGCTGCGATGCGCGGTATCATCGCCGACGACGTGCCGTTTGCCGGATTTGCTGCGGTGGACGATCAGGAATTCTGCAGCTGGATCGCCAGCCATGGTGCGACACAGGACACGATTGACGGCGCTTTGGTAAAGGCCGTCTATGACTACGCCTTTGGCTATAAAAACGGTCAGACCGACAAGGCCTCGCGGTCGATCGGGGCCGGAACTTTTCTGCATGGGTCGATCCGGCTTGCTCTGACGTATAAGGGCGCGATCTTTTACAAGATGAATGCGGGCATGGGCGACACGGTCTTTGCGCCCTATCACAAGGCCCTGAAAAAGCTGGGGGTTCGGTTCAGGTTTTTCAACAAGGTCTCGGACCTGCATCTTGACTCGACGGCCAGCCGGATTGACCGGATTGGGATGTTGGAACAGGCACAGGTGCAGGGCGAATATGACCCCTATGTCCGGGTTGGGGCCCTGGATTGCTGGCCATCAGAACCGGTGTGGGACAGGCTGACCAATGGGGCCGCGATCAGGGCCGCGCAGGACAAATCCGGACTGACGTTTGAATCCTCGGGTCCGGAAACCCCGACACAAATCTTGCAGCGGGGGGTGGATTTTGACGATGTGGTACTGGGGATTTCCATCGGATCCCTGCCCGAGCTTGCCAGTGAACTGGTTGCTGCCGATCCGGCCTGGCGCGACATGCTGGCGCATGTTGACACGGTGGC
>JANOMH010000670.1:0-5909 GCA_031420215.1 Rhodobacterales bacterium
GTCCGTCGCATCCGGCGGCCATGCCCGCACCGGACTGGAAGACAACGTGCGGCTTGACCGCGATACCCTTGCCCCGTCCAACGCCGCCCTTGTGTCCCGGGTTGTGGATCTGTGCGCCCACAACAACCGCCCGGTCGCCACTCCGACCCAAGCCCGCGCCATCCTGGGGTTAAAAGCCGCCTGATGCCTGCAAGTCTCGCGGCCTCTGGCCTATATGGCACCCTGTTCAACGACCCCGAAACCGCCGCCCTGTTCACCGACAGCGCCGAGGTTCGGGCGATGATGCTGGTCGAAGGCACGCTTGCACGCGTGCAAGGCGACCTGGGCCTGATCCCGGCAGAGGCCGCAGCGTTTCTGCACCGCGCCAGCTTTGATCTGCAAATTGACCCTGCTGGGCTGGCCGCCGACACTGCTGTCAACGGCGTCCCCGTCCCTGCCCTGATCGCTGCCTTTGGCAAGGCCGCGCAGGCTCCGGCTTACACCGATTGGCTGCATTGGGGGGCGACCAGCCAGGACATCGTGGACACTGCCCAGGCGCTGCGGCTCAGGCGGTTGCTGGCCCTGTGGGACGACCGCCTGATTGCTCTGACCAAGGCACTGGGCCAGCTCGCCGAAACCCACGCCGACCTGCCAATGGCCGCCCGCACCTATGGTCAAGCCGCGACACCCACCAGCTTTGGGGCGGTGGTGGCCGCCTGGGGTCACCCGATTTTGCGCCACCGTATCCGGCTTTCGGCGCTGAGTACCGACCTGACGCAGGTCTCACTCTCGGGCGCGGCGGGCACCCTGTCGGCCATGGGTGATAAAGGGCCGCAGGTCCGGGCAGCACTGGCCGATGCTTTGGGCCTGACTGACCCCGGTCATTCCTGGCATTCCGAACGCGACACCATCGCTGCGTTCGCCGGCTGGATGGCGGGCCTGACAGCCAGTTTGGGCAAGATCGGCGAAGACCTGATCCTGATGACCCAGTCCGGTATCGGCGAAGTGTCACTGTCTGGTGCAGGCGGGTCATCGACCATGCCGCAAAAGCAAAACCCGGTCGGCCCCTCGGTCCTTGTCGCACTGGCCCGCCAGAGCATCGGCCTGTCAGCCACGCTGCAAGGCGCTGTGCTGCACCGACAGCAGCGCGACGGGGCGGCTTGGCTCACCGAATGGCTGACACTGCCGCAGCTTTGCATCTCGACGGGTCGGGCGCTGAGCCTTGCTGCCGACCTTATCCTCCGCATCACCGCCAACACTGCCGCGATGGCCGCAGGCCTTGCCGCCGATGGCGCCCTGATCCGGGCCGAGGCGCTGACTTTTGCCCTTGCCACCCGCATGCCCCGACCCGAAGCCGCCGCTGCGGTCAAGGCACTGGCCGCCAAAGTCAGAGCAGGCGATGGCGATCTGATCAGTCTGGCGCGCGCAGCATGGCCTGACCTTAACGTCCCGGACGGGCTTGGCACAGCACCGGCCGAAGCCCGCGCTTTCGCCGCTGCCGCATCAGCCTTGTAACCCACCCGGCCAGCACCCGGCGGTAGGCCGGATCAATACGGCAAACCCGTGTAATTTTCGGACATGACCTGCCGAGCCAACGCTGACGATTTCAGGATCGCCAGTTCAGTATCCTGCATGCGCTGCTCATAAGCGTTATGTTCGGGGAAACGGTGCATCATCGTGGTCATCGACCAGGAGAACCGCATCGCTTTCCAGACCCGCGCCAGGGCTTTTTCCGAATAGCGCTCCAGTCCTGCCGCATCGCCGGTCGCATAAAATGCGCTCAGCCCTTCGGTCAAATAATGCACGTCTGACGCCGCAAGGTTTAGCCCTTTGGCCCCGGTCGGCGGCACAATATGCGCCGCATCGCCACACAGGAACAACCGCCCCCAGCGCATCGGTTCGCAGACAAATGACCGCAGCGGAGCGATGGATTTCTCGATTGACGGCCCGGTGACCAGCCGCGCTGCAACCTCGGTCGGCAACCGCGCCTTGAACTCCTGCCAAAAGGCGTCATCTGTCCAGTCCTCAACCTTGTCGGTCAGGGGCACCTGAATGTAATAGCGCGACAGCATCGGGTTGCGCATCGAGGCCAGTGCAAAGCCGCGCGGATGGGCGGCATAGATCAGCTCATCACAAACCGGCGGCGTACGCGACAAAATCCCAAGCCAACCAAAGGGATAGACCTTTTCATACTCCCGCATTACGGTCGCGGGAACCGAAGGGCGGCTGACCCCGTGAAAGCCGTCGCATCCGGCCACGTAGTCACAGTCAAGCCGTTGGCTGACCCCATCAATGGCATAGCTGACCCATGGTGCCGCGCTGTCCAGATCATGCAGCACCACGTCATCGACGTCATGAATTATGGTCGCCCCACTGGCATCCTGCGCGTCATACAGATCGCGCGTTACTTCAGTCTGACCGTAAACCATCACCCGTTTGCCGCAACTTTCGTGGAAATCCACCCGAAACATCTGGCCGTTGCTGGACAGATAACAGCCGTCATGCACGATGCCCTCACGGTCCATCCGGTCGCCCGCACCCGCGCGGCGCAACAGTTCCACCGTGGTCCATTCCAGCACACCGGCCCGGATACGCGACAAGACATAGTCCCGCGATTTGCGTTCCAATACGACGGTATCAATACCCGCCCGGTTCAGCAGTTGCGACAGCAACAGGCCCGCAGGCCCTGCGCCGATGATGGCCACTTTGGTGCGCATGGTCCCCCCCTCAATTTGAGGACCAGCTTACCAATTGGCGGCGCAGAAGGAATGGACGGGGTGCGCAACTTCTGGTATTTTCCAGCCATGGCCCCGTTGATAATCCCTTCTTGGCAGCTTTACGGTGAGGTCAGCGCTTTTCCTGATATTTTGCATGTGGAACAAGTGGTTGACCGGGCGGCGCACCTTGATTGGACGATTGGCGCGCACCGCCATCTGCACTTGCACCAGCTACTGCTTTTGACATCTGGCACCATAGACCTGACCCTTGACGGCGAACCACAGACCGTGGTCCCACCGGCCGTCATCAACATTCCGCGCGGCACGGTGCATGGCTTTTCGTTTTCTGCCGGGACCGAAGGGTATGTGCTGACCCTTCCGGCTGAAGACTTTCCAGACCTTTTCACCGCCCCCGCAGAAACCGCATCCGTCTTGGCGCGGGTATTTACCCTGGCTGCCGACCCGACAATTTGTCAACGTTTTCAGGCCTTGGCTGCGGCCCATTCCGGCAATTCAGCCTTTCGCCGCATCCTTTTGCGCGCCGAAGCTGCGGCATTGGTGGCGCAAGTGTCGGAAAAAGCGCAGGAAACTCGCGGCGAACGGGTCTCTGATCACCCGCTTGTCCGCCGGTTCGAGGCGATGGTTCGTGACAGCCTGACCCGCCGCTTTAGCCTGCAAGCGCTTGCCGACACCCTGGCTATTTCGCCCCGCCATCTTAGCCGGTTGTGCAAGGCCAGCACTGGCTTGACCGCCCAAAAGTATTTCGAGGCCCAGAAAATGCGCGAGGCCTGCCGCCTGCTCGTTTATACCAGCATGTCCGCCCAGCAGGTCGCCTATCAGCTCGGATTTGATGATCCGTCTTATTTCAGTCGGGTATTTCAGCGAAATATCCGTCTATCTCCACGCAATTACCGCCGCCGCTTTGACCGTTAGTTGCGATTGATGGCAAATTGGGTTGTTCACCGGGCCAACAATACCGGACCTGTGTAGATGAAGCTGAGGGTCATCCAGCATCAATGCCGATTTTGCCCGGTCAGGACGGCTTTGTCGACCTTCGGATCCACAAAACCGCCGGGAATGGCGCGCAAGAGGCGGCGGGTGTAGTCGGTTTGCGGGTCGCTGTAGATTGCGTCGGATGTGTTCTGTTCCACGACCTTGCCGTTTTGCATGACCATCACCCGATCAGACATGTGTTTGATCACCGACAGATCATGCGAGATGAAGATGTAAGACAGCCCGAAGTCGTCCTGCAAATCCTGCAGCAGATTCAGCACCTGCGCCTGCACTGAAACATCCAGCGCCGACACCGCTTCGTCACAGATCAGGATATCGGGTTTCATCGTCAGGCAACGGGCAATGGCGATGCGTTGGCGTTGCCCGCCCGAAAACTGATAGGGATATTTGTGATAGGCCGACGGGGGCAGGCCAACCCGCGCCAGCAGGTCTTGCGCCATCTGGCGGCGTTCTGCCGGGGTTTCACCGATGTCGTGCAACGTCATTGGTTCGGTCAGAACCTGCCCCACCGTAAAACGGGGGTTGAGCGAGGCATAGGGATTTTGAAAGATGATCTGGATGCGACGTTTATAGGCGCGAAATGCTTGTCTGCTTAGCTTTAGCAGGTCAACGCCGTCGAACTTCACCGTTCCGGCCGTTGCTTCGTGCAGGCGCATCAGAGTCAGACCGACAGTGGATTTGCCCGACCCGCTTTCGCCCACAACCCCCAGCGTCTTGCCCCGCGCCAATTGGAACGACACCTCATCGACCGCTTTGAACACACGGCTTTTGAACAATCCGTCGCGCGTGGCGAAATGCTTGGACAGTCCACCGACCGACAGGATCATATCGTCACCCGGCCCGTAGCCCCGCTGTTGGTATGGCCCTTCGTCATAGGGCGTGGGGCCGGTGAAATCCTCGATCGTGGGCAGGCGTTTGGGGCGGCGGTCCAGCCGGGGGCGGCAGTTTAGCAGGGCTTTGGTATAGGCATCCTGAGGGTTGCGGAATACCTCCTCGGTCGTGCCAGCCTCGCGCACTTCGCCGTGCCGCATGACGATCACCCGGTCGGCAAATTCGCCAACAACCCCAAGGTCATGGGTGATGAACAGGATCGACATGCCGCGCCGTTTCTGAATCTCGGTCAGCAGGGCCAATATCTGTTTTTGCACCGTCACATCCAGTGCAGTCGTGGGTTCATCCGCGATCAGCAGCTTGGGTTCGCAGGCAATGGCGATGGCGATCATCACCCGCTGTTGCTGGCCGCCTGAGAGTTCATGCGGAAAGGCGTGAAAGCGGCGGGCGGGTTCGGGCATGCCCACTTCGGTCAGCAGTTCAATCGCGCGGGCCCTGGTTTCGTGGCGGGTCAGGGATGTATGCAGCAACAACGTCTCGGTGATTTGCCGACCCACGGAATAGACCGGGTTCAGCGATGACATCGGTTCCTGAAAGATCATCGCAATGTCGCGCCCGCGCATGTGGCGCAATTCGGATATTGGCAGGTCCAGCAGGTTTTTACCCGCGAAATCAATATGGCTGCCCGGCATGATCAGACTGTTCTGCGGCGGCAAAAGGCGTAGAATGGCCATGGCGGTCACAGACTTGCCCGACCCGCTTTCACCGACCAAGGCGACCGTCTGGTTCTGGCCCACATCAAAACTGATGCCCTTCACAGCCTCGAACAGCTCGCCTTCCTCCAGCCGGAATTGCACACGCAGATCGCGAACTGATAACAGAGGGCTGAGCACTTGGGTCATCCTACCTTTGGGTCCAGCGCATCGCGCAAGCTGTCGGTCAACATGCTGAAGGCTGTCACCAAGACCGACATGAATATGGTGACTGACGCCATTTGCCACCAGTAGCCTTGCAGCAATTCCGTCGGAACCTCTGCCAATACAGACCCCCAGCTGGTCTGGGTGATCCCCACGCCAAAGCCCAGAAAAGACAAGATCGCCTCGGACATGATCATACCGACGGTCATCAGCGAAAACTGCACCAGCAGCAGATGGCTGAGGTTGGGCAGGATATGCACGAACATCCGGCGCAGGTGGCTGGCCCCGATGGCATCGGCGGCCATCACATATTCGCGGCTCTTGTGGCGCATGAATTCGGCCCGCATCAGCCGGAAGGTGCCGGTCCAGCTGGTCAGGGCAAACACCAGAATGACCGTGTTGATCCCCCGGCTCAGGACGGCGGCGAAGGATAGCAGCAGCAGCATGTCGG
>JANOMH010000671.1:0-3032 GCA_031420215.1 Rhodobacterales bacterium
CAGCTATGCAGCACTGATCGACACGACTGGCGACGCCGCTGCGCAACCCCTTCCTTTCGCACCGGCCCGGCCGCTGGCTATTGCCGAATGTCCCGGCCCCGCAGCCGACTGGGCCGCCACGCGACACGCCGAAGGGATGCGGGCGCAGCTGATCCTGCGGGCCAACACCCATTTCCTGTGGGCGCAGAACGGGGATCTGTTGACCGACCGCTTTCCCGAACTACGCCAGTTGGCCGATGATCTGCCCACCGGCACCGTGATCGACGGCGACATTCTGGCCTTTGCCGATGGGCAGCCCTTGCCCTTTGCAGCGCTGCAGGCCCGGCTGCGCACCACATCGCCCAGCCGCATTCTGCTGGCCGAAGCGCCAGTGATTCTGATGGCGCATGACCTGCTGGAGCATGACGGGCGGGACATCCGGGGGGAACCCTTTCAGACCCGGCGGGCGCTGCTGGACAGTTTGCCCCCTAGCCCGACCTTGAAAATCCCGCCCCTGATCCGCTTCTCCAACTGGCAAGACCTCGGTGATACCTTTGCAACAGGCAGACCCCGGATGACCCAAGGCCTGCTGCTCAAACACCTGACCAGCCCCTATGGCACGGGGCCGGACCAAAGCCGCTGGCGGTTCTGGGGCCGGGCGGCCCTGACCATTGACGCCGTGCTGATCTATGCGCAACAGGCCGCAGGGCAAGCCGAATTCAGCTTTGCCGTCTGGCAGGCGGACAGGCTGGTGCCCCTGACCAAGGCGAGCGTGGGGCTCAGCGAAGCCGAACAAGGGCAGATCAGCGCCTGGGTGGGCAAAAACACGCTGCAACGGTTTGGGCCGGTGCGACAGGTCAGCCCGGTTCTGGTGTTCGAGATTGCCTTTGATGACCTGCAGCCCAGCTCTCGGCACAAATCCGGGCTGGTGTTGCGACACCCGCGCATCAGCCGCTGGCGGCAGGACAAGACAGCGGCGCAGGCCAATACGCTGGACGACCTGCAAGCGATGTTGGCACTTTACGGCTGACCCCAGCTTCTTTTGGCCCTTAAATATCCCCGCCGGAGGCTCCGGCACTTCCCACCCACGACAACCTATCCTATGTAGACGCCACACATCAGGAGGCCCGCCATGACCCGTAAATCCCCGCTCTACGACGCCAATGCCATCGGCGGAAACTCACTCGGGGCGCTCCCGGAATGGAACCTCGACGACCTGTATACCGACGAACTGGCACCTGAACTGACCCGCGACATGGGCTGGCTGGAGCAGGCCTGCGCCGATTTTGCCCGCGATTATCAGGGCAAACTGGCCGGTCTGACCGCCGCCGAACTGCTCACCGCTGTCACCCGTTACGAGGCCATCGACGTGATCGCCGGGCGGATCATGTCCTTCGCGGGCTTGCGCTATTACCAGATGACGATTGACAGTGACCGGGCCAAATTCATGTCCGATTGACAGGACAAGATCACCTCCTTCACCACGCCACTGGTGTTTTATGGGCTGGAATTCAACCGGATCGACGAAGTAGCTCTTGGCCTTAAACTCAGTGAAAACAACGATCTGGCCCGCTACAAACCAGTGTTTGACCGGATGCGCGCGATGAAGCCCTACCAGCTTTCGGACGAGTTGGAAAAGTTCCTGCATGACCAGTCCACCGTCGGGGCAGCCGCCTGGAACCGGCTGTTTGATGAAACCATCGCCGGGCTGTCGTTCACCGTGGACGGGCGGGAACTGACCATCGAAGGCACGCTCAATCTGCTGACTGAACAGGACCGGTCTCAGCGCGAGGCGGCGACCCGCGAACTGATCCGGGTCTTTGCGGCGCATCTGAAAACCTTTGCCCGCATTCACAATACCTTGGCCAAGGAAAAGGAAATCGAGGATCGCTGGCGCAATATGCCCACGCCGCAGCTGGGCCGTCATCTGTCAAACCACGTTGAACCCGAAGTGGTCGAGGCCCTGCGCAATGCCGTCGTCGCCGCCTATCCGCGCCTGTCGCACCGCTACTACCGGCTGAAATCCAAATGGCTGGGCCTGGACCGGATGCAGGTCTGGGACCGCAACGCCCCGCTGCCGATCGACGACACCCGCATCATCAGCTGGGACGAGGCGCAGGCCACCGTGCTGGACGCCTATGCCGCCTTCGACCCGCGTCTGGCCGACCTCGCCAAGCCGTTTTTCACCGATGGCTGGATCGATGCAGGGGTCAAACCCGGCAAAGCACCGGGCGCATTCGCCCACCCGACCGTCACCACCGTCCACCCCTATGTGATGCTGAACTACCTCGGCAAACCGCGCGACGTGATGACCTTGGCGCATGAACTCGGTCACGGCGTCCACCAGCGGCTGGCCGCCGGTCAGGGCGAACTCCTGTCCTCCACCCCGCTGACACTGGCCGAAACGGCCTCGGTGTTCGGCGAAATGCTGACCTTCCGCAAATTGCTGGCCGGGGCCAAGACGCAAAGTGAACGCAAGACCCTGCTCGCCGGCAAGGTCGAGGATATGATCAACACCGTGGTCCGGCAAATCGCGTTTTACGACTTTGAATGCAAACTCCATGCCGCCCGGGCCGAGGGAGAGTTGACCCCCGACGATATCAACCTGCTCTGGATGTCAGTCCAAGCCCAATCCCTCGGCGATGCGTTCGATTTTGTCGAAGGCTATGAGACCTTCTGGGCCTATATCCCCCACTTCGTCCATTCGCCGTTCTACGTCTACGCCTATGCGTTCGGCGACGGTCTGGTGAACGCGCTCTATGCGGTTTACGAGGAAGGCGACGCTGACTTCAAAGACAAATACTTCGCCATGCTGTCGGCAGGTGGGTCCAAACACCACAAGGCGCTGCTCGCACCGTTCGGGCTTGATGCATCTGACCCGAAATTCTGGGACACGGGGCTGTCGATGATCGAAGGGATGATTGACGAACTGGAGGCGATGGAGGCCTGAGTGCCGGCGGTGGATGGGCAGTCTGCCCATCCTACGAAGGATGGGCAATTTGGCCATCTGTGTCGGGCAGTCTGCCCATCCAAGTTGTCAAAACGCCGCCACC
>JANOMH010000672.1:0-4180 GCA_031420215.1 Rhodobacterales bacterium
CAGGGTGGTTTTGGCGGGCGGTTCTTCCAGCACTTTCAGGATTGCATTGGCGGCCGAGGGGTTCAGTTCGTCGGCGCTGTCGATGATCACGACGCGGCGCCCCCCGTCGGTGGCGCTGAGTTGGAAGAACTTTTTTAAGTCCCGCGCCTGTTCGACGCTGATGACCTGAGAGAGCTTGTCGCCGGTCTGGTTTGGCCCGCGCCGCAGGATGAACAGGCGCGGATGCGATCCGGCCCGGATCAGGCGTGCATCGATGGAGTCGGGCGGGATGGTCAGGGTCATGGGCGGTGGGGGCGCGCCAAAAAGCCCATCATCGGGGGGTTGTTCGGCCAGCAGGAAAGCCGCAATCCGGTAGGCCAGGGTTGCCTTGCCCACCCCTTGCGGCCCGGTGATCAGCCAGCCCGAATGCAGCCGCCCGGCGTTATAGGCGGTCAGAAAGGCAGTCTCGGCGGTAGATTGGCCATATAAGGCAAGAGTTTCGCGCGGGTGCGGTGCGCCGTCGATCCGGTCGGGGTCGGGCAGGGTGCTATCGGCCATCGGCGCGGGCGGCGATATCGGCGCTGACGGTGGCCGGATCGCGGTTACCGTCGATCAGGATGCAGCGGGCGGGGAACGTTTGCGCCAGGTTCAGGAACCCGGCGCGCAAGGTCTGCTGGAATTGCAGTCCCATATCCTCGAACCTATCCTCGCCCGACCGGCGGGCAAGGCCACGGTGCAGGGCGGTGGCCGGGTCCATGTCGATGATGAAAGTCAGGTCAGGTTCGATCCCGATCATCAGTGCGTGCAGATTGTCCACCATGGTCCGCAAATCGCCGCGCGTGGCCCCCTGATAGACGCGGGTTGAATCGGCGAAGCGGTCGGAAATGACAGTCTGCCCCCGGCCCAAGGCGGGCAGGATGGTTTTTTCCAGATGATCCCGGCGAGCGGCAGTGAACAGCAGAATTTCGGTTTCGGCAGACCAGCGGTCGGGATCGCCGGTTAATACCAGAGCGCGGATTTCCTCGGCCCCCGGGCTGCCGCCGGGTTCGCGGGTCAGGATCACATCGCGGCCTTTGGACCGCAAATGGTCAGCCAGGGCCCGGGCCTGAGTGGATTTGCCTGAACCGTCGATCCCTTCGAAGGTGATGAATGCCGGACCCGTCACGCCTGTTTCACGCTCCGCCATCGGCGGCGGGGGCCTCTGGGGTGGCCGCCTCGGCTACCGGGGCCGGGGCAAAACGGGCGATCAACACTGCAGCCGCTGTGCGCAGCCGGACAGCAAAGCCGCCACGCAGCACGGCGGTATCGGCCAGCAGCGGCACGCGGGTTTCAGGCAGGCCTTCGCGGGTGATCACGAGGGTGCCGATTTCCTGACCTGCTGCAATCGGGGCCTCGATCGGGGTGTCATAAATGGCTTCAGCGGTCATTTCCGCCCCGCCGGTGGTCGGCACCAGCAGGTTGACATCGGCCCCAAGTGTCAGCCCGACAGTCGGAGCCTCGCCCATCCAGACATCGGCCTGGGCGATCTGCGTGCCTTCGGTGGCAACCTGCCGCATCGCAAATTGGCGAAAGGCCCAGTTGACGATCTTTTCGGCCTCTTCGGCCCGCTCGGCAGAACTGGCAAGGCCGGTGATCACAAAAATGATCCGCCGGTCCCCCTGTTTGGCAGAGCCGACCAGGCCAAACCCGGCCTCTTCGGTATGCCCGGTCTTTAACCCATCGGCGCCAATGCCCAAAGCCAGCATCGGGTTGCGGTTTTGGGAGTTGGAAGGAACGCGCCCGTCAAAAAGAAATTCGGTTTCGGAAAACAGCGGGTAAAAAGTGGGGAAATCGGTGATGATATGGTCGGCCAGAATCCCCAGATCATGCATCGACATGCGGTGCCCGGGGACCGGCCAGCCGTTGGAGTTCAGCAAGGTGGAATTCATCATCCCAAGCTCGCGCGCCCGTTCGGTCATCATCCGGGCAAAGCCACCTTCGGTGCCATCTGGCGACAAAGCCTCGGCCAGAACCACAGAGCTGTCATTGCCGGACAACACGATTGTGCCGCGCAACAGATCCTGAACCGAGACCCGGTCATTGGTATTCAGGAACATCGACGAGCCCTCGTAACTCATCGCATGTTCCGACACCGGCAGGGTTTCGTCGATCTGCAACCGGCCATCGGCAATCGCCTCAAAGACCATATAGATCGTCATCAGTTTCGACATCGACGCCGGGGGCAGCGGTTCGTCCGCGTTTTTGGACAGCAGGACAGTGCCGGTGGATTGGTCAAAGACCCAGGCCGCTGTGGCCCGGGTTTCAAAAGTTTGGGCCTGTGCCGCCGCCCCAAACCAGGTCAGGACCAGCGCAGCCAGAAGGTGAAAAACGCGGGGTATCAAACGGGGCATGGCAGATTGGGGCATCGCAGGTTGGGGCATCGCCGGTCCTTTGCGTCAGTTTCGCACGAAATAGGCGTCGGTAAAGCCTGCGCCGGTGATCTTGGCCATTTGGGCGGCGCGGTCGGCCTCGGATGTGGCCGGGCCGACAATGACGCTCCAAAAATCGCGACCCTGACTCTGCTGGGCCGAAACCAGGGCGTTCAAACCCAAGGCGGTCATCTGACTTGCGGCTTCAACGGCATTCGCCTCGACGCTGAAAATCCCGATCTGGATGAAGGGATTGCTCAGGGTTGAGGTTGCATCGGGGGCAGGGCTGTCGGGTGCCGGAAGGGGATCGACCGCTGCATCTGCCACGGCCGCATCGGCTGCATCGATTGCCGCGGCTGCCCCTGCAATCGGGTCGAGCGGCGTTACGGCAATAGCGGCATCAGTCGTGGCAGGGTCCAGCGGCAGGGCCGCAATTTCGCCTGCGGGGGCCAGTTCGGCGGTTTCGGCCCCGAAATCGGCGACAGGGGCAGCCTCGGCGGGGGCTGCGGCCTCTTCCCGGCGCAGGGCAGTGACGTTCAACTCGGCGGGGGCACCCGCCAGCATGCCCAATGCCTCGGCGGCGTCAGACGAGACTTGCAGCGAAGGCCCCGGATTTTCCCGCTCACGCCGGAACAGGGCACCAATGACAAACTGGCCATTGGTGGTGTTGCGGATGATGACCCGTTCGGGGTCGGTCACATCGGGATGTGCCACCCAAACCCCGCCAAGCGAGGGTCGCCCGTCCCACAGGCCCTGATCGGTCAGCTGAAACACCTCGGGCGCCTCGACATCGGTCTGCACCAGTTCGGTGCTTTGGCTCTGCGCCACCGGGTTGGCAGAGGACCCATCCCCGCCGCCCAGACTGAATTTGCCATTCTCGCCGCAGCCGGTCACAGCCAGAACGCCCGCCAAAAGCAGCGGAACCTGAACCCCGGCGATCCGTGTGTAAAGTCTACCCAACATTCTTTGCCCCTCTGCCCCGTGCCGGATTTTACCGGCACTTCACCGTTTTTAGCCGGGTCTATCCGGCTCTTATTGGCCGTTACCCGGTCACTTGTTCGTTCCCGGCCCACAACCTGACTGACCGAATACGTAGCCAGAATACCCCAGTCCAGCCGCAACTGCAGCCCACGCACAACACTACCTGCGCTTTGGGCACAAGACTAGCCGCGAAACAGCGCCCAGCAAAGGCGCCTGGCCTGAATATCGGCGGAATTCCCCAAAAGATGCTTCCTGCCAGTCGCGGCCCGGCGACGAAAGGCCAGATGATTTGGTGACAGATGCGTTTCCCGGATACAGGCCGCATCAGTTAACCGCCAGCTCTGTCCGACCCCGCCTGGCGGCGCGCGCTATGCCAGATAAACGGTCGCGGACACCTTTCAGAATCGATTTGCCTGCCTTATGGGGAACCCGCCGGAGGAGTGGCAGAGTGGTCGATTGCGACGGTCTTGAAAACCGTTGAGCGTGAAAGCGTTCCGTGGGTTCGAATCCCACCTCCTCCGCCAAGGTAAAATTTCATCAGCTCGCGTATACCATTGTTATTTTTATATGATTCGGAATTTTGGCTCTTCAACTTCGAACCCGCGCCGCGCTCCGGTTGGAGTTTGCTATACATAATGATTTACAATTTTCATTAGATATTGTCTGATTGCCTAGTGTTCGCCGCCTGACAGAAGATACCCGATGGCGGCTTAGAGCCCTTTGCTGCCGTTCAGGTTTAGTCCCGCTTGCCCGGAGTCAAGGCGCGGCACGCGCCGCCGGGCAGCGCCTGACCGCCCCATCGGGCAGGCGCT
>JANOMH010000673.1:0-1738 GCA_031420215.1 Rhodobacterales bacterium
GGGGTCAGCAGTTTGATCCGTTCAGCCCAGACGGTATCAGGCTCACCCATCGACACCCAGACATCAGTGTAAATGAAATCACAGCCATTGACGGCCAGCGCTACATCGGTCGTCAGCTTGATCTGCCCGCCGTTAGTTTCAGCCAGCGTGTCGCACAGCTCTTTGATTTTCGGATTAGGCCAAAGGCTTTCGGGTGCGCATAGCCGGATATCCATCCCGATCAGCGCTGCCCCCACCATCAAAGATGCTGCCATGTTGCCTCTGGCATCGCCCATAAAGCAAAAAGCAATGTCGGACAGGTGTTTATGGGTAAATTCGTGCATCGTCATCAAATCGGCAAGCACTTGTGTCGGATGGAAATCGTCGGTCAACCCGTTATACACCGGCACGCCGGAAAACGCGGCCAACGTCTCCGCATCTGATTGCTTGAACCCCCGGTATTCGATCGCATCAAAAAAACGCCCCAGGACGCGCGCCGTATCCTTCATACTTTCCTTATGTCCGATATGGCTGCCGGTAGGCCCGATATAGGTTACATGCGCACCTTGGTCATGTGCCGCTACTTCGAAACCCGACCGTGTCCGGGTGCTGTCTTTTTCAAATATCAATGCGATATTCTTGCCCATCAGGCGCTGCTGTTCGGTTCCCGCCATCTTGGCGCGCTTCAGGCTGGCGGCCAGTTGCAAAAGGCCGCGAACCTCACCGCCGGTAAAATCAAGCAACTTCAAAAAGCTGCGACCATGTAAGTTTTCTGGCATCTGATACTCCCTATATCGCGTCGCGGATCAGCGGGCAGGTCATGCAGTGCGACCCACCCCGGCCCCGGCCCAGTTCCGCCCCCGGAATGGTAATCACTTCGACCCCGGCCTTGCGCAGCAGGGTATTCGAATGGGTGTTGCGCTCGTATCCGACCACCACGCCGGGGCTGATACACAACAGGTTATTGGCATCATCCCACTGTTCGCGCTGCGCCTCATAGGCGTCGCCCCCCGTGGGCACCGTGCGCAGGGTTTTCAGGCCCAAAGCCTCGGCCACCACGGCCAGAAACGGATGCGTCTCCTCGGTCACGTCAATCTTGCCCGCTTTGCCGGGGCGCATGGAATAGGTCTGGATTGCATCCGTCACCTCGGCAAACACCGTCGCGAGGTCCCGGTCACAAAAGGTGAATACGGTATCAAGATGCATGGCCGACCGGCTGCGCGGAAACTGGCAGGCGATGACGCGGGTGGCGGCATTCGCGGCAAACAGCGCCCGGGCCACCTGTCCCACCGCCTGCGGCGTCGTGCGTTCGCCCATGCCGATCAGCACCACGCCATTGCCAATCGGCATCACATCGCCGCCTTCCAGCGTCGCCGCCCCGTGATCGACCAGCGGATCGCCCCACCAGACCGGAAACCCCGCATCCTTGAAATCCGGGTGGAATTTATAGACGGCGGCAAGGTTCAGCGTCTCCAGCCGCCTGGCGGGCCAGTGCATCGGGTTCAGGGTGACGCCGCCGTAAATCCAAGCTGTCGTGTCGCGGGTGAAGATATGGTTTGGCATCGGCGGCAGCACGAAATCCTGCGGGCGCAGCATCGGGATCAAAACGCCCGCCCGCGGAATCGGCAATTCGGCGCGGCTCATGCCGCCGATCATCACACCGGACAGTTGTTCCGCGTCCATCTCCATCAGACAGGCCAGCAGGTCATCCGACAGGCCGACGCCCACCGAATTGTCATTGATCCGGGCGGACAGCAGC